>NZ_JBEYVC010000067.1:0-51498 GCF_040643855.1 Streptomyces sp. NPDC047072
CACCGTGTGGTGGTGCTCTGCGAGGTGCCGCGTCGCGCGTACGACCGCGTCGCGGTCCGGAGTCGTCCGGTGCGCGGCCCGCTGAGTGTCACCCTCCCGGGCGGGTCAGCACTTGCCCTTGCAGGGCTCCCCCCGCTTGATCGGGATGACGATCCTGCCGTCCTTCCCGCCGAGGACCAGCTTCGCCGGGCCGCGGACCGGGTTCTTCGGCAGGAGGTAGCCCTCGGGGACGTCCTTGACGACGGCGTAGTACGTGCCCGGCGGCAGGTCCCAGTAGCAGGAGCCCTTGGCGCTCGTGACGCAGTCGTCGACGTAGGTGTCCTTGTGCGGGCCGCTCTGCTGGATGCCCGGCTTGCCGTTGGTGTCGCGCCAGATCTGGACGACGGTGTGGGCGAGCGGGTCGCCCGTCTTGGCGTCCTTGACGACGACCTGGAGGCCCGGTTCCTCGACCAGTCCCGCGTCGAGGGTGAGGTCGGAGCGGTTGCCCGGGCCGAGGGTGACCGTGCCGGAGCAGCCGGTGCGCGGGTCCACGACGGAGTCGTCCCCGGTGGCCCCGGCGTTCCGCTTCGTCCACAGGTACGCGTCGGGCCAGGTGAAGCAGACCTGGTAACTGCCGTCGGGGAGGCGGGAGAAGAGGTACCTGCCCTTCGCGTCCGTCGTGGTCGTCCTCAGCGTCGCACCCGTCGCCGGGTCGATCAGCTTGACGGTGATCCCCGGCGCCCCCGACTCGCCCGGGCCCTGGATGCCGTCGGCGTCGTCGTCGTACCAGACGTAGTCGCCGAGCCTGTTGAGCGGTGTCAGGCCCGCGTCCACGGTGTGGTCGACCGTGCCGGGAGCGCCCACCTTGACGGTGGTCTTGCCGGAGGCGTCCGCGTTGGAGTCGAGTGTGGGGTCGGTGCCCGCGGCCTTCTTCGTCCACTGGAGGTCGGCGGGGGCCGGGGTGCCCGGCAGCTTGGCGGTGTCGGCGGCCGAGGCGTCGAACGTGACGTCGTACGACGTGTCCGGCTTCAGCCCCTCCTTCGTGCCGATGTACCACTCGCCCTGCGCGTCCGTGCTCGCCGTCAGGGTCGTGGAGCCGGACTTGAGGGTGACGACGACTCCCGGGACCGGCGCCTCGGACGGGTCCTGGAGGCCGTTGCCGTTGACGTCGTACCAGACGCGGTTGCCGACCTGCACGGGCGCCTGGTCGCAGACCAGCTCCAGGTCGGCGAGGCCGTTCGCCTTGCCGAAGAGGCTGTTGCCCGCGTTCCAGGTCGACTTGAGGAGGAGGTTGCCGGCGATCGAGCCGTCCTCGGAGGCCCAACGGCGCACGCCCTGCTCGTAGGCCTGGTTGGTGAACGGGTCGAAGACCGTCGACCACAGCCTCTTGCGGTACGGCTGCAGGACCAGGCCGCCCTCGGTGATCTGGTCGTGGTGGGCGTCCCCGAGGACCGTGAGGTCGTCGTAGAACTCGCCGCCGCCGGGGCCGAGTTCGTTGCCGGGCAGGTTGCCGGTGAGCGCGCCGCAGGAGCCGTTCGCCTCCAGCGTGTACGTCGTCCCGGACACGCAGGCGCGCAGGACGTCACCGGCGGCGACGGACGCGACCAGCTCGGTGGACCTGTAGGCGTTGGTGCGGCTGCCCTGCATGTCGGCGAAGCGGTCGCGGAAGCCCATCACCAGGTCGCCGTTGTCGGCGATCTCGATGTTGGAGAGGATCGGCTGGGGGGCCGTGACGAAGGAGTGTTCCTCGCGGGCGGGCACCCGCTCGTTCCACGCCTCCCAGTTCGCGCTCATGCGCTGGCCGACGGTGGTGGCGTCGGTGCAGCGGTAGTTGGTCGCCGGGGTGCCGGTGAAGCGGTAGGCGCAGCCGCGCGCGTAGTCGAGCCCGTACGTCATCAGCTCCTTGAAGGAGCCGGCGGTGAACTCGTAGACATGCGCGCTGAGTTGGGCGGGGTCACCCCACGGCACGGCGGTGGTCACGGTCGACTCGGCGCCGCACACCCCGCCGACCAGCACCCGCTTGCCGCGCACGCCGATGCCGTACGGATGCCAGTCGCCGACGCAGGAGTCCGGCTCCGGGATGCCGTACGACGTCGGTGTGCCGGCCGTGACCGCGTCGCCGGTGCCCTGGAGGGGGACGGCGTACAGCTTCGCGTCGTTGAGGTCGACCGCGTACAGCGTCCTGCCGTCGCCGGAGACGTCGACGTCGCCGATGCCCTCGCGGCCGACGCGGCCGTAGACCGCGTCGTCGTCGAGGTAGCTGTTCGACGTGTCGTGCGCGGTGAGGGTGCCCGGCAGGGTGGTGAACGTGGTCACCGCCTTGCTCGTGGCGTTGTAGCGGTAGATCGCGTTGACCGCGCCGGCCGGGCCGTAGGCGGTGTGCCGCTTGACCGACGTGCCCATGAAGGTGTTGCCGGTGCGGTCGGTGCCGATGCCGAACACGGCCTGCTGGGCGGTGTTGTCGGTCAGCTGGGTGAAGGTGCCGCCCGGGGAGGCGCCGGCGAAGTCGCCGCCGAAGCTCATCAGGCCCTGCTGGCCGGTCGCGTCGCCCTTGGCCAGGCCGCAGGTGACGAGGGTGGGGGCCTCCTGGCAGTAGACGCCGGGCTCCCAGAAGCCGGTGGTGTACGTGACGTCCGTACCGCCCGACACGTCGACGAAGCCGGTGTTCGAGCGGATGACGTCGGCGCCGGTGCCGAGGCCCGCGATCGCCGGCTGGTAGGTGCCGGGGTCGGGGTTCTTCACCTGGACGCGGTACATGCCGCCGGTGAGCGCGGAGGACGCCGGGGTGAGGGCGGCGGTGCCGTCGGTGCCGGTCGTCGCGGTCAGGGCATGGCCCGCGTCGTCGGTGAGGGTGACGGTGACGCCCGCCATCCCCGGCTCCAGCACGCTGTCGTACGCGCCGTCGGCGTCCACCTCGGTCACGACCCGGACGGTGACCTTGCCGTCGCCGGTGCCGTGGCCTCGGGCGGAGACCGACGCCTGCGCGGCCGGTGCGCCGACCGTGCACACGGCCAGCACGAGCACGGCCGCGAGCGGTCTCCGTCTGCGGAGAAGCCCTCTTCGCATCACAGTTCCTCGTCTCCTGGAGCTCTCGTGGAGCGGACCCCGGAGATATGTATAGGAACCGTAAAGATGATCAAATCGGCCCGTTAGAGGGACAGCGGGATGTTCTTCATCTTCCGGGCAGCTTCGCCCGCCAGATCTCCGTCGCCTCCGCCGCCGCGTCCGGTGCCGCGAGCAGCAGCGGGTCGCCGTACTCCGGCAGCTCCGGGAGGGCGGTCGCGCCCGCCTCGCGGGCGATTAGGAGGGCGGGGAGGCCGTCGACGTGGTGGAAGGAGCCGATCGCGGCGGCGGTCGCGCGGCCCGCCGCGACCTGGACGAGGGAGAGGGCGGTGGAGCCCATCACGCGGACCGTGCAGTGGCGCTCCGCGAGCTCGGCGAGCAGCGCGTCCATGCCGGGCCAATGGGCGTGCGCCGCCCACTCGGTGAGGAAGACATGGCCGGTGAGGGTGGTGTGGCCGGCCGCGCGGGTCGGACGGCCGTTCAGGAACGCGCCCCGGCCGCGCACCGCGCTGAACGTCTCGCCGCGCCACGGGTCCGCGACCACACCGAGAAGCGGGGTGCCGTCGGGGGCGGCCAGGCCGAGGGAGAAGGAGCACCAGCCAAGGCCGTGGGCGTAGTTGGTGGTGCCGTCGACCGGGTCGACCACCCAGTGCGGGGCGTCGGGCCGGCCCTCCGTGGTGCCGTACTCCTCGCCGACGATCCCGTGCTCGGGGAAGGCGGCGGCGAGCACCTCGCGGACGTGCCGCTCCACCGCCTCGTCGGTCGCGGTCACGATGTCCGCGGGCCCGTCCTTCTCCCGTACGGCGTCCCGCGGGTCCCGGGGCCGCCGGATCGTCTCCGACGCCCAGGCCGCGAGCTCCGTCGCGAACCGGAGCGCCCGGTCGAGGTCGACCTCACGCACAGCTGCTCACGAGTCCCTTCACGTCGTTGCTGATGATCGCGTCCACGCCCCAGGAGACCAGGCGCTCCCGGCGGGCCGCGCCGTCCACCGTCCAGCAGCTCACCAGCAGCCCGCGCTCGTGCCAGCCCGCCACGCCGGTCTCGGTGAGGAAGAGGTGCTCGGGGTTGAAGTACTGGGGGCGCACGGCGGCGAGCACCTCCTCGGCGGGCGGCTCGTTGCCGTACCAGCTCAGGAAGAGCGTGATGTCCTCGTCCACGGCGCGTACGGCCGCCATCGCGCGGGCCGCGCCGCAGAACATGGCCGTTCTGCCCGCCAGTTCGGCGTGGGCGGCGAGCGCGACCGCCGGGTCGCCGGTGTCCAGGAGGAGGGGGAGGTCGGTCGTCGCCAGCGCCTCCGACAGGGTCGGAATCTCCGGTGCGTGGGACTGGAGTTGCTTCAGGGTCAGGTCGGCGATGCGCTCGGTGCTGCCCCACAGGCGGCCGAGGTCGTCGTCGTGGTGCAGGACCACCACGCCGTCCGCCGTGCGTCTGAGGTCCACCTCGATCGCGTCCACGCCGGCCTTGTCGGCGAGCCGGATCGCCTCCAGCGTGTTCTCCACCGCGCCCCACGGGTCGCCCCGGTGCGCCACCGCCAGTGTGCTCACGCCGCCTCCGTCTCCTCGTTCCCGTACGACAGCGCTCTGCCCAACGTCACCGGCGCCCACTCCCCGGGCGGGGGAAGGGGAGGGCCGTTCCGCACGATAGGCGGCCGACTCGGCGGGGCGGAGGGGCCTCCCGGTGAATCCGCCGTGACGGCTGCCCGACCGGCACCTTTCGTCTCAGGGCTTTTTGTGCGGCACTTACCCGGACGACTTCTTCTCCCCGCCCGGAGAACTGCTTTTCGGGGCTCAGCCGTACAACGCCACCCGCGGGGAAACCCTCCCCCGTGCCTCCGGGTTCAGGACGGTGACGCGGTAGGTCTGGGTGAGGGTTTCGCCCGGGTGGAGGGTGTGCTGTGCGGTGGGCAGGTCGGTGAAGAGCGTGCCGGTCTGGGTGCCGAGCGGGACGGTCTGCCAGCAGCCGTCCGCGGTGCGGGCCTCGACGCGGAGGTCGGACGGGGTGAGGAAGGGGCCGGCGTCCGGCGACTGCACGAGCAGCTGCGGGGCGACCGTGCGGTCCGCCGAGGTGTCGTTGGTGTAGGTGACGGTGACCTTGTGCCGGGCGCCGTCGGCGATCAGGGGGGTGGTGGGCCCGTCCACGAAGTCGACCGGTACGGCGGCCTCCTGGGCCCGTACGACGGCCGGCGCGGTCGGGGTGGTGGCCGCGGCGGCGGGACCGGCGGCCGCCAGGCCCCCGAGGACCACGGCGACGGAAACGAGAGCGAGTTTCAGGTTTTTGCTGTTCTTCAACACGTTCAAGAGGACGGCAAAGCAAGGAAAACCGTTGGTCGATTCTCGTGGATATTTCGTGGATACCGCCCGGTAGATCATTCACGATTCCCGGTGCCGTCATATCGGGCTGATAGCTTCCGTCTCCTCCCACCCCCCATGAACTACCAGGCGGAATTCCCTTGCGTACTTTCCGTGAGAACAGCGGAGGAAGACATCGCCCGCGCGCGCCGAAAAGCCGGCGCGCCCGCGCGATCGTCGCGGGCGGCATCGCCGTCGTCTCGCTGGCGCTCGTCGCCCCGCTGGCGTCGGCGGCCCTGACCGCCCCCTCCGACCCCACCCCCACCCCCACGAACCGGGTGACGGACACCGACCGGCTCCCCGACGGCTGGCAGCAGTCCGGCGACCGCGTCGTCACCTACGACGGCGACGCCACCGGCCTGCACGTCCTGGTCGCCGACGCGGCGCACGCCTACACCTGGCACACCGCGGCCACCCTGTCCGAGCCCGGCATCGACACCGACCAGTGGATCGGCCAGACCTGTGTGACCGGTTCGGGCGACCGGGCCGTCGTGGTCTACGCGCCCCGGCAGGCCGCCAACGACCAACACGGCTTCGACCAGGGCGCGTTCGCCGCCGTCGTGAACCTCGACGACGGCACGGTCACCAAGCTGCCCGAGCTGGTCTCGCTCGCCTACTACAACCCCGGCTGCGGCGACGGCGAGCGGGCGGTGCTCAGCCGTCCGAAGGGCGACGGCACCGAACTGCTCACCCTGGACGCCGCGAAGGGCACCTTCGTACGGCAGCAGACCGTGCCCGGTCAGATGACGTCCGCCGTGCCCTTCGGGGACGGGATCGCGGCCGCCGCCGGCGACTCCGTGGTCTCCGTGGACGCACAGGGCGACACCGGCACGCTGGCCCGTACCGCGGACACGCCGTTCCGGCTGGTGCCGGACGCGCACGGCGGGCTCGCCTACCAGGTCCCCTCCGGTACGAAGGTGCAGGTCCGCCGGGTCACCTCGGCGGGTTCGGACCAGCTGCTCGGCACCGGCGCGCTCGGCTCCGTCGCGGTGCACGGCACCGGCGGCCGGGTCTTCGTGACCGGGAAGGACGCGGGGGACGCCGTACCGGAGTCGGCTCTGCCGAAGAGCTGGAAGGCGCTGACGGACGTGCCGGCCTCGGCGGAGGTGTCCACCACCGGCGCGCTCGCACTGACCTCCGTCGGCAGCGGCGCCGAGGCGGCGGGCGGCACGAAGACGTCCGGCGACGCCACGCAGCCCGTCGGCATCGACGCGGTCCTGCCCGGCACGGACACCCGCCTCGACTTCAGCGTGAAGCCGAAGGTGCCCGCGCAGGCCCAGGCCGACGAGCAGTCACCGGCACTGTCGGGCGGGGCGCACACGGACGGCGGTACGGGGGAGACGGCCACGGACGATGTGGCGACCACCGCCGACGACGACCCGTCGACCTCCCCCACCGACCCCGACCGCGCCTGCGCCGTCACCCGCAACGACCCGAAGCTCCAGTCGCTCCAGCCCTCCCCCGCGATGGCCGAGTGGGCGACGGACCTGGCCGTGCAGGGCAGGCTGGACGTGCGGCGGCGGGCGGGCTGGAACGGTACCGACCTGCCGTCGTACACCCCGCAGGGCCTCTTTCCCCCGGTGCCGCTCAAGGGCGGCGGCCGGGTGCCCGCGCAGATCATGCTCGGGGTGCTCTCCCAGGAGTCCAACCTGATCCAGGCCACCTCCCGGGCGTCCGCCGGGGAGAGCGGCAACTTCGTGCAGGGCGGCTACTACGGCAACGCGGGCAGCGTCCACACCGTCAACTGGGCGGCCTCCGACTGCGGTTACGGCATCGCGCAGGTGACCAGCGGCATGGCGAAGTCGGACACCACGTACACGGCGGAGCAGCAGCAGGCGATCACCGTGGACTACGCGGCGAACATCGCGGCCGGGCTGCGGATCCTCCAGGAGAAGTGGAACACCCTCTACGACCACGGCATGTTGGTCAACGGCGGTGACCCGAGGTACCTGGAGAACTGGTGGTTCGCCGTCTGGGCGTACAACAGCGGCTTCAACCTGCCGAGTTCGGCCGATCCGTCGGCGCCGTGGGGTGTGGGCTGGTCCAACAACCCGGTGAATCCCACCTATCCGGCGGACCGGAAGATGTTCCTCTCCTCCGGTTACGACGACGCCCGCACCCCCAACCTGTGGAGTTACCCGGAGCGGGTGCTGGGCTGGGCCGCGTACTCCCAGCAGAAGACCGACCCGGCGACCGGCGCGACGGTCCGGGCGTTCAGCGTCGGTCACTATCCGGCCGACAACCCGCCCGCCGCCGAACCGGCCCACGACACCTTCTGCAAGCCGGACGTCAACGACTGCGACACCTCCAAGCCGCACAAGGTCGAGGGGGCGACGCAGCCCGCGGGGGCCTGCCAGCGGGACGACTTCAAGTGCTGGTTCCACGAGCCGGTCAACTGGACGGACTGTGCGGCGACTTGCGGCACGGAGGTGCTGAAGTACCAGATCGGTGATCCCGAGCCGAAGGCCATCTCCCCCTTCCCGGCGGCCTGTTCCTCCACGCTGCCGTCCGACGCGCTGATCGTGGACGACGTACCGAACACGGTGAAGTACCGGGTCGGTGCCTCCAACCCCTGTGCGGGGCAGCGGAATTGGACCAGTCGGGGCACGCTGTCGTTCACGTTCGGGTCCGCCGAGCAGAACGGGGCGACCGTCTATCCGTCGAAGATCGACTTCCATCAGCTGGGGTCCGGGTTCGGCGGTCACTTCTGGTTCACGCACACGCGGGTGCCGAGCCTCACCGACTCGATCGTCACGGGGACGTGGACGCCGGACCGGTCACTGAAGGGGAAGGCCGAGGTGATGGTGCATCTGCCCGACCACCAGGCCACCACCGATCAGGCGACCTACCGGATCTCCCTCGGCGACGGGACGGTCGTGGAGAAGACGATCTCCCAGGACACCGGCGGGAAGAACGCGTGGGTGTCGCTGGGGTCGTACGACTTCCGCGGGACGCCGAGCGTGTCGCTGAGCTCGGACACGGCGGACGGGACCGGGGACGCCTCGATCGCCTGGGACGCGCTGGCCTTCGTACCGGGGGCGTGACCGCCCCGTAGGAAATTCTCCTGAACGCCCGTCGTCAGTCCACCGGACTGGCGGCGGGCGTTCCGCTGCGTGCCGCCTCGACGAACGCCGTGATCAGGGACGGGTCCTTGACCCCCCGGCTCGCCTCCACGCCGCTGGAGACGTCCACGCCCCACGGGCGGGTGACCTGCACCGCCTCGCGGACGTTCTCCGGGGTCAGACCTCCCGCCAGCAGCCACTTCTCGGCGGAACCGGCCGCCGGCATCCGCGACCAGTCCCAGGCGATGCCCGAGCCCGGCACCGGCGCGTCGAGGAGGAGCAGGTCCTCGCCCAGCTCGCCGCAGCGCGGCACCGTGTCGCCGAAGGCGGCCGCGCGGATCAGGGTCCAGGCGCCGCCGGCGAGGTCGGCGTAGTAGGCGCGGTCCTCGGGGCCGTGCAGCTGGATCGCCCCGATGCCCGAGTCGACGGCCGCCGCGCGGACGTACTCCAGGGGCTCGCGGCGGAAGACCCCCACCGTCAGGACACCGGCCGGTACCCGCGCGGCCAGCCGGGCGGCCGTCGCGGGGTCGATGCGGCGCGGGCTCTCCGAGAACACGAACCCGATGGCGTCGGCGCCGGCCTCGACGGCCGTGTCGACGTCCTGCTCGGTCTTCAGGCCGCAGATCTTCACGAAGAGGGTCATGCGGCAACCGTATCCAATTCTCATTCTTGAACAACGATCACATACATAACCGTTGACGCGACCATGGCAAGCGCTTACCGTCCCGAAGGATACGTGCCCCCGTCCCCGCACACCATGGAGACGAACGATGCACCTGAGACCCGCCATCACCGCCGCCGCGCTCGTCGCCGGCACCCTGGTCGCGCTGTCCGGCACCACGACCGCGCAGGCCGCCACCACCCGCTACGAGGCCGAGACCTCCCCCGCCGTCTGCACCGGAGCCGTCGAGACCGAGTGGACCGGCTACTCCGGCAGCGGCTTCTGCAACGCCACCAACGCCATTGGCGCCTATGCCCAGTTCACCGTTTCCGCACCCGCATCGGGCACGGCGACCCTGGGCGTCCGCTTCGCCAACGGCACCACCACCGCCCGCCCCGCGGACATCATCGTGAACGGTACGACCGTCTCCTCGGTGTCCTTCGAGGGCACCGGCGCGTGGACCGGCTGGACCACGAAGACGCTCACCGTCCCCGTGAACGCGGGCAGCAACACCATCCGGCTCAACCCCACCACCGCGGGTGGCCTGCCCAACGTCGACGCCCTCGACGCCACCACGGCCGACGGCACCGAGACCCCGTCGGCCACCGCGCTCTACGTGGCCCCGAACGGCACCGACGGCGCCGCCGGCACGGTCTCCGCGCCCACCACGCTGACCTCGGCGATCAGCCGGATCTCCGCGGGCGGCACGATCTACGTCCGCGGAGGGACGTACGCCTACTCCTCGACGGTGACGATCCCGGCCGGCAACAACGGCACCTCGTCGGCGCGTACGACCCTCTCTGCCTACCCGGGCGAGACGCCGGTGCTCAACTTCGCGGCGCAGAGCGAGAGTTCGTCCAACCGGGGGCTCCAGCTGAACGCCAACTACTGGCGTATCTACGGTCTGACCGTCGAGCGGGCCGGTGACAACGGCATCTACGTCGGCGGCAGCAACAACGTCATCGAGCGGACAGTCACCCGCTACAACCGTGACACCGGGCTCCAGTTGGGCCGGATCGCCTCCTCCACCCCGGCGAGCGACTGGCCCGCGAACAACCTCATCCTGAGCGCGGAGTCGCACGACAACGCCGACTCCGACGGCGAGGACGCGGACGGCTTCGCGGCCAAGCTCACCACCGGGACCGGGAACGTCTTCCGCTACGCGGTGTCCCACAACAACATCGACGACGGCTGGGACCTCTACACCAAGACCGACACCGGCGCGATCGGCCCGGTGACCGTGGAGTACTCCCTCTCCTACGACAACGGCACGCTCAGCGACGGCTCGCAGGCCGGCAACGGCGACCGCAACGGCTACAAGCTCGGCGGCGACGACATCGCGGTCAACCACGTCGTACGGCACTCGATCGCGTACGCCAACGGCAAGCACGGGTTCACCTGGAACAGCAACCCGGGCACGATGACCGTCACCGGCAACGTCTCCGTCGACAACACCGAGCGCAACTTCAACTTCGACGGCGGGACGTCGGTGTTCCGCTCCAACACCTCCTGCCGGTCCGGCAGCGGCACCAACGACCGGATCATCGGCGACTCCGACAGCTCCAACCAGTTCTGGTCCGGCACGAACGGCTCGCGCTGCTCCTCGTACGCGGGCGCGCTGGGCTGGTCGTACGCCTCCGACGGCAGCCTCGTGGTGACGTTCGGCGGCAAGCAGGTCACGCTCTAGAACCCCGTAGGACGCATGGGGGCGCGCTGCCCGGGGTGCCGTTGTCAGTGCCCCGGGCTAGCCTCCAAAACATGACTTCACGACTCAATCCGTACATCAGCTTCGACGGCTCCGCCCGCGACGCCATGGAGTTCTACCAGAGCGTCTTCGGCGGCACCCTCGACCTCAACACCTACGGCCAGTTCGGGCAGGGCGACGCCCCCGAGGCCGACAAGATCATGCACGGCATGCTGGAGACCCCGAGCGGCTTCACCCTGATGGGCGCCGACAGCCCGCCCGGAATGCCGTCCACCAAGGGCGACAACATCTCCGTGAGCCTGAGCGGCGACGACGACACCGAGCTGCGCGGCTACTGGGAGAAGCTCTCCGCGGACGCCACGGTGACGGTGCCCCTGGACAAGCAGATGTGGGGCGACGTCTTCGGCATGTGCACGGACCGGTTCGGCATCACGTGGATGGTCAACATCGCCGGGAAGTAGGGCGGCGGTCCGCGGGCAGCGGGGCGGGCGGTCCGCGGGCAGCAGGACGGCCAGTCCGCCTCAGGGGTCGTTCGGCTCGGTGCCGAGCAGCGCGGCCCCGAGCGGGGTCAGGGAGTGCAGGACCGTGTTGGCGTGGCGGGGGCTGGTGATCAGGCCCGCCTCGCGCAGGACGGCGGTGTGACGGCTGGCGCTGGTGGGTGTCACCCTGGCCCGGCGGGCGGCCTCGGTGGTGGCGTCGGTCGCGCCGGCCCGCAGGACGGCGGCACCTGGTGGTACTTCGACGTCAAGTTCCGTTCCCACCGCTGGGGTTCCTGCTGACGACCGTCCGACCGCCCGGTCACCGCTGTGGCCGAGGCCACAGGAACCACCGCCGGGGGTGCGGAGCGTTACGGGTGTGAGGGAAACAGAACCAGCGGAACCGGAGCGCGCGCGGATCCGGACGGGCGACCGTGCCGCCTTCGCCGAGCTGTACGACCGGCACGCGCGCGCGGTCTACAACCACGCCCTGCGGCTGACCGGCAACTGGTCACAGGCCGAGGAGGCGATGTCGGAGACCTTCCTCGCCGCCTGGCGCACCCGCGCCACGGTGGACGAGGAGGGCGGCTCGCTCAGGCCCTGGCTGCTCGGCATCGCCACGCACAAGGCGCACAACGTCAACCGTGGGCTGCGCCGCCGCCTCGCCTTCCTGGCCCGCAGCCCCGAGCCGCGCCCGGTGGCGGACTTCGCCGAGGAGACCGCCGGGCGGATCGACGACGCCCGGCGCCTCGCGGTGGTGCACCGGGCGCTCGGCCGACTCGGGCGCCAGGACCGCGAGGTGTTCGCGCTGTGCGTGGCGGCCGGGCTGGACTACCGGCAGGCCGCCGAGGCCCTCGGCATCCCGGTCGGCACGGTCCGCTCCCGGCTCTCGCGCGCCCGCGCCCGGCTGGCCCGGCTCAGCGAGGACGGCCCGGAACTCCCCGCCGTCCACGGAGAGATGGAGAGTGAGGCCGCGCTCGCGGCCCTGTTCCTGCGGAAGGAGACCCCATGAGCGAGGCCGAGGAACTGCTGTCGGCACCGGCGGAGTGGGACCTCCCGCCGGAGCGCCACCTCCACTTCAAGGACGTCCTGATGCGGCAGATCGACCACGACCTGGGCACCTCCACCGTGCCGATGACTCCAACGGCACCGACGGCACCGGCCGCTTTGGGGGTGCCGGTCGTCGCCGTACCCGCTCCCCCGTCTCCTGTACGGCGCCGGCTCGCCCGTCCCGCCGTCCTCGTGCCCCTCGCCGCCGCGGCCCTCGCGGGCGCCCTGCTCGTCCCGCTCACCGTGGCCGACCGCGCCCCCGCGACCGGGACCGCCGCCGGCCCGTCGGCGTCCGGCGCGTCCGGCGCCGCCGTCACCCTCGACCGCATCGCCACGGCGGCCATGGCGAGCGCCGCGACCCCGGTACGGGACGACCAGTTCGTGTACGTACGGATGCTGAACCGCTCCAACACCGGCTCCTGGAACGGCCCGGTGCGGCTCGGCGCCCCGCACACCGAGGAGTACTGGACCTCGCAGGAACCCGGCCCGCAGCGGATCACCGGATGGTTGCGGTCCAGCGGCAAGGACGCGATCATGCCCGGACAGACGATCCCCGTCGAGAACGGCGAGCCCGTCGCGGCGGGCGTCCACCACCCGACGTACGCCTGGCTGGCCGCGCTGCCCACCGACCCCGACGCGCTGCTCGTCCGGCTGCGCGAGGAGGCCGACCCGGTCGAGGGCGAGTCCATGGACCAGGCAGTCTTCTCCCTCATCGGCGACCTGGTCAGCGGGACGGTCATGCCGCCCGCGAACGCCGCCGCCCTCTACCGGGTGGCCGCGAGGCTGCCCGGTGTACGGGAGATCCCCGACGCCGTCGACGCGGCGGGGCGGCACGGCGTCGCCATCACGCTCGACGACACCGGCTTCGCCACCCGCGACGAGTGGATCTTCGACAGGAAGACCCTGGCCCTGCTCGGCTCCCGCGCCTACGTCACCGATCCCGGCCGGGGCATCACGACCGAGACGCTGTTCGGCGTCAGCGCGGTGATGGAGCGGGCGGTCGTCGACGGGAAGGGGGAGACGAAGTAGGAGGCCGGGTGCGAGGCGGCCCCTTGATCCCGCCCTGACCCCCGGTACCGGACAATGCCCCCATGAGCATCGTCAAGATCAACGTCCTCACGGTCCCCGAAGAGCAGCGCGAGACGCTGGAGAAGCGGTTCGCCGCGCGCGCCGGCGCGGTCGAGGGCTCCGACGGCTTCGAGTGGTTCGAGCTGCTGCGCCCGCTCGAGGGCACCGACACCTACCTCGTCTACACCCGCTGGCGCGACGAGGAGTCCTTCACGGCGTGGATGGAGGGCTCGATGAAGCAGGCCCACCAGGGCGGCGCCGACCGCCCGAAGCCCGCGGCGAGCGGCTCGACGCTGTGGTCGTTCGAGGTGATCCAGCAGGCCGAGCCGAAGGGCGCGTAGCCGCTGACGTCGGTGAACTCTCGCGGCGAGGCCGTGAACCCATGAGGCCGTGAACCGATCAGGCCGTGAACCGATCAGGGGTCCCCGTCCGATGAAGGGGTGAAGCGTCCCTCCGAAGGGTGGCCCCATGAAGAAGTCAGCAGCCCAGTACGCCCCGCGTCCCGTGCGCGGCCCGGCCCTGTGTGCCGTGGTCATGCTCGGGATCGCCGGTGTCGCCTGGGCGCTCCGCGCCGTGTGGCAGGTGCGGCTCGCCGTCGCCGGAGTGCCCGCGTCCGGGCTCCCGGACCAGGGCGAGGGCCGGCACCGCCCGCTGACCGCGCTGGAGAACTCGTACCACGTGGTCAGCGCCGTCGGGGACGTCGCGACCCTCTTCTGCGCGGCCTTCTTCATCATGTGGCTGTGGCAGGTGCGGGACAACGCCCGCACCCTGTCCGGCCACCCCCCGCGCTACCTGGGCATCTGGGTCTACGCCGGCTGGATCGTGCCGATCGTGAACCTCTGGTTCCCGCGCGGGATAGTCGCCGACGCCTTCCGCGGAAGCGCCCCGGACCGCCCGCTGCCCCGCTCGGTGAACGTGTGGTGGGCGCTGTGGCTGATCGGCATGCTCACCGACCTGGGCCTGAACTACAGCGGGAGCACCGACGCCATGATCGCCCGCGCCTACTCGAACGTCTCCACGCTGCTCGTCGCCGACCTCGCGGTCGTCGGCGCCGCGATAGCCGCGATCGTCATGGTCCGGACGCTCACCGCCCTGCAACTGGAGCGGTTCGCGACCGATTTGCGGACGCCGAGTGGTGATCCCTTGAAGGAATCGGTCGGGGCGTTTGATCAGGATTGATCGCGCTTACTGTTGCGCCTACGTGAACACCCCCCACCCGTAGGATCGCCATGCGCCCCACCCGTCCCGTCATGGCCGTCTGCGCGTCGGCCCTCCTGCTCAGCGCGTGTGGTGTCGGTGACGGCGGCGCCGCCGTGAGCCCCAGGAAGGGCGACGACATCACGCTCGGTCTGCTGCTGCCCGACCGGGACACGGCCCGCTTCGACAAGTTCGACCACCCCTTGTTCACCAAGGAGGTCGCCACCCTCACCGGCGGCAAGGGCAAGGTCGAGTACGCCAACGCCGGGGCGAGCGCGAAGACGCAGAGCGTCCAGTTCCAGAAGATGGTCGCCGACAAGGTGGACGTGATCGTCGTGGACGCGGTGGACTCGGCGGCGATCAAGTCGGACGTCCAGAAGGCCAAGGACGCGGGCATCCCCGTCATCGCCTACGACCGGCTCGCCGAGGGCCCGATCGACGCCTACGTCTCGCACGACAACGAACTCGTGGGCGAGGTGCAGGGCCGGGCGATCGTCGAGGCGCTCGGCGACAAGGCCGAGTCCAGCAAGGTCGTCGTGATGAACGGCTCTCCGGCCGACCCCAACACGGCCCTGTTCAAGAAGGGCGCGCTCAGCGAGCTCAACGGCAAGGTGAACATCGCCGCGCAGTACGACACCCGCGAGTGGCTGCCCTCGGTGGCCAAGGCGAACATGAAGAAGGCGATCGCGAGCATCGGGGTGGGCAACATCGCCGCCGTCTATGCCGCGAACGACGGCATCGCGGGCGCCGCCATCGACGAGCTGAAGGCGGCGGGTGCCTCGAAGATCCCGCCGGTGACCGGGCAGGACGCCAACCTGGACGCGGTGCAGCGGGTCGTGACGGGCGAGCAGTACATGACCGTGTACAAGTCCTTCCTCCAGGAGGCGACCAACGCGGCGCAGATCGCGGTGTACAAGGTGCAGGGCCGCGACCTGCAGTTCGACGCGCTGGTCCGCGACAAGATCGACAGCCCGACGCAGAAGGACATCCCGTCGGTGCTGGTCCCGGTGGTCGCCCTCACCCAGGACAACATCGCGCAGACGGTGGTCAAGGAGGGCGTGTACACGGTGAAGCAGATCTGCACGTCCGCGTACGCGGCGGACTGCGCGGCGATCGGCCTCAAGTAACCGCCGGTCAGGGGCGGGTGCGCAGCCGTCGTACGACGAGGGCGGTCGCCGTCAGCGCGGTGACCGTGCCGAAGGCCAGGTGGACGGCGGTGTCGGCCGGGGTGAAGGACGCCACGGCGTTGCCGAGGACGCTGAGGACGAGCAGCGGCCAGAGCAGGACGCGGTCGAGGGTGAGGGTGTCGGTGTCGGTCATGGCTTCCTCCAGGGGTGGGTCGTGGTGTGCGCCGACGGTGGGTCGCTGACGTCCCCGACGCTATGAGCCGCCTCCCCCTCGGGCCGATCCCGCCCGCCGCCCGCTTCGAGGTACAGCAGGCTGTACTTTCCGGCTCGCGCGCGGGCCGCGAACGCCCTCTCCGCATAGGGTCGTTGTCCTCCGAGGAGCTCTGAGAGGTTCCGAGAGGCTCTGAGGAGATCCGTGGCGATCCGTGGAGGAGGGGGCGCGCATGGCCGTCGCCGAGAGGCAGCGGGTCGGGCGGCTGATCGTGGAGACCATGACGGTCGCGGCCGGTGCGCTGGGGCAGTTGGTCTCCGGGCTCGGTACGGCCGTTCTCGCGCCGCTGGTGCTGCTGTGGCTGGCCGTCGCCGCCCTGACCGTGCCGCTGGGCGTGGGTCTGCTGCTGGCGCCGGGTGCGCTGCGGGCGCTGCACGCCCTGGCCGGCCGGGAGCGGGCGCGGCTCGCCCGTTTCGGCCCCGAGGTGATCGCCCCGCAGGCCCCGCCCGTCAAGCCCCGGCCCGCCCTGACCGACCCGGCCACCCGGCGCGAGGTGCGCTGGCTGTTCCGGCACACCGCGCTCGGGCTGCCGCTGGGCCTGCTCGGCTTCCTGCTGCCGCTGTTCGCCGTACGGGACGCGGCCTTCCCGCTGTACTGGCGGCTCGCCCCGAAGAACGCGACCACCACCTCCATCGGCATCGGCACCGCGCACTCCTGGCCGGACGCGCTCGCCGCCGGACTGCTGGGCGTGGGCTGGATCGCCATCATCCTGGGGCTGTCCCCCGCGCTGGCTCGGCTCCAGGCGGACCCCGGGCGACGGCTGCTCGCGGCCGGTCCCGGCGCCGACCTCTCCCTGCGGGTGGCGGAGCTGACGTCCACCCGGGCCGCCGCGCTCGACGCGCACGCGACGGAACTGCGCCGGATCGAGCGGTCGTTGCACGACGGTACGCAGAACCGGATCGTCACGGTGACGGTGCTGCTGGGGGCGGCCCGGCGGATGGTCGCGCGGGATCCGGCCCGCGCCGACGAGTTGCTGGAGCGCGCCCAGTCGGCCGCCGAGCAGGCGCTGGCCGAGCTGCGCACGGTCTCCCGGAGCATCCTGCCGCCGGTGCTGGCCGACCGGGGGCTCGCGGGCGCGCTCACCGGGCTGGCGGCGGAGAGTGCGGTGCCGTGCCGGGTGGACGTCGAGGTGGAGCGGCGGTGCGCGGCGTCCGTGGAGGCGACCGCGTACTTCGTGGTGGCCGAGGCGCTCACCAACATCGCCAAGCACAGCGGGGCCGGGCAGGCGACGGTCACGGTCCGCGCGACCGAGAACCGGCTCCTGCTGACGATCACCGACGACGGCCGGGGCGGCGCGGACCCCTCCGGGGGTACCGGCGCCGAGCGGGGGTCCGGGGTCAGCGGTGCCGAGCAGCGGTCGCGGGTCACCGGCACCGAGCGGCGATCCCCAGTCACCGGTACCGAGGAGCACTCCCAGACCACCAGTCCCGAGCAGGACTCCCAGCTCACCGGCCCCGAGCAGCAATCCTGGGCCACCGGCCCCGAACAGGACTCCCGAGCCACCGATCCCGAGCAGCACTCCCGGGCCACCCACCCCGAGCAGCGCTCCCGACTCACCGGCCCCGAGGAACAAACCCTGACCAGCGGGCCTGAGCAGGACTCCCGAGCCACCGACCCCGACCAGCACTCCCGGCTCACCGGTCCCAAGCAGAGCTCCCGAGCCACCCACCCTGAGCAGCACTCCCGACTCACCAGCCCCGAGGAACACGCCCTGACCACCACCGCCGCCGGAGGCAAAAGCGGCGGCTCCGGGCTCACCGGCATCCGCCGCCGCGTCGCCGCCCACGACGGCACCTTCCGCCTGACGAGCCCGCCGGGCGGCCCGACGACACTGGAGGTGGACCTTCCCTGTGGAGCGTGAACCGCTGAGCCGTGAACCGCTGGATCGTGAACCGCTCGGCCGTGAACGGCGAACGGACAGTGACCGGCGCCCCGCCGGCGACACCCGCCCCCACGGCGCCCGTCCTCTGAACGCCCCCGCCTCCGACGCCCACCCCCTCGACCCCCACCGCCCCGACCCCCGCCCCCTCGACGCCCTAAGAATCGTCATCGCCGAAGACGACCCCCTCCTCCGCGAGGGCCTCGCCCTGCTGCTCGGGGCCGAAGGGCTCGACGTCGTGGCCAGGGCCGGGGACGCCGACGAGGTGCTTGAGGCCATCGACGTCCATCACCCGGACGTCGCCATCCTCGACGTACGGATGCCGCCCACCCACACCGACGAGGGCATCCGCGCCGCCGTAGAGGCGCGGCGGCGTCGGCCCGGGCTCGCCGTGCTCGTGCTCTCCGCCTACGTCGAGCAGAGTTTCGCGACCGAGCTGCTCACCGGCGGGGTCGGCGGACTCGGGTATCTGCTCAAGGAACGGGTCGGCCGGGTCGAGGAGTTCCTCGGCGCGCTGCACCGCGTGGCGTCCGGCGGCACCGCCATCGACCCCGAGGTGGTCGCCCAGCTCTTCACCCGCTCCCACCAGGACACCCGCCTGGAACGCCTGAGCCCGCGCGAGCGGGACGTCCTCGCCCTGATGGCCGAGGGCCTCGGCAACACCGCCATCGCCGGAAGGCTCTTCGTGACCGACGGAGCCGTCCACAAGCACATCCGCTCGATCTTCGCCAAGCTCGACCTCTCCCCGACGGACCAGGTGGACCGCCGGGTCGCGGCCGTCCTGCACTACCTGGAGGACGCCCGCAGACGCGCCTGACGACCAGTCGAGTACAGCCTGCTGTACGACGGTTCGGGGCGCGCGCGGCAATGATCCGCGGCGGCCGCGCTGGTGTGCTGGACACATCAGGAAGGCCCCCTCCGAAAGGACCCCGCGGTGACTGTCCAAGCCCCTCCCCACACCGAGGACCGATCAACACCCGACCCGCGCACCGGTCTGCGCGGCAGCATCCGGCGCCATCCCCTGACCTGGTTCTTCGCCCTTGCGTACGGCCTGAGTTGGGCGGCCTGGACGCCGTACGTGCTCTCCGAGAACGGTCTCGGGATCTGGCACTACGCCTTCCCCGGCAACGCCGGCACCACCCAGCTGCTCGGCGTCCTGCCCGGCGCCTACCTCGGCCCGATCGCCTCAGCGCTGCTCGTCACCGGGATCACCGAGGGCCGGGCGGGGCTCAGGACCTGGCGGGCCAGGATGACCAAGTTCAGGGTCGGCCTCCGCTGGTACCTCCTCGTACTGCTCTCCGTGCCGGCCGCGCTGACCCTCGCCTCCGTCGCGCTCGGCGGCCGCGGCCCCGAGCTGCCGTCCGCCCTGATCCTCGCCGCCTATCTGCCCGGCCTGCTGGTCCAGATGGTCACCACCGGTCTCGCCGAGGAGCCCGGCTGGCGGGAGTTCGCGATGCCGCGGATGCAGCACCGGTACGGCCCGCTGGTCGCGACCCTGGTCGTCGGCGTGCTGTGGGGCGCGTGGCATCTGCCGCTGTTCCTGACGGACTGGGGCGGCGGACCGCACGTACCGGCGTACGTACCAGTCGAGTTCATCGCCACGACGATCGCCTTCAGCGCCGTGATGACCTGGGTGTTCAACCGCTCCGGCGAGAGCATGCCGCTGGTCATGCTGCTGCACACCGGCGTCAACAACTACTTCTCGATCGCCTGGTCGGACATGTTCCCCAGGATGTCGGAACGGGACGTCGGCCACGCCCTCCTGCTCGCCACCACGACGGCGGCCCTGATCCTGCTCGCGGCCACCCGCGGCCGCCTCGGTCTGCCCCGCCGCCACCCACACGAGTGAACACCCCTGTCGGCCGGAACTATTGCCAACTCCCCGACGTCTGAAGAGCATTGAAAGTCGGACAAGACCGACGAACGGGGGACGAGAATGAGCACGAGGACCGGACCACAGCGGTACCCGGGCGCGAGCCGCGCCAACTGGTACCAGGACGACTTCGGCGGTACGGCGATGGAGGTCGACGTCGTCGTGCTGCACACCACGGAGGGGTGCAGCCTGCCGGGGTACGGCGGTGGCGCGATGGCACCCAACCTGACCGCCGTGCCCGACCTCGCCGCGCGGAAGCTGCGCTGGTACCAGCACTTCGACATCGAGACCTCGTCCCGGGCGCTGGCCAACCTGCGCGGTGGCGTGGAGACCAACACGCTCAACGTCTGCCAGGTCGAACTGGTCGGCACCTGCGACCCGAAGGCCCACGCGAAGTGGACCAGCGCGGGCAAGGACCACGTCTTCTGGCCGGACGCCCCGGAGTGGGCGCTGCGCGGGGTCGCCCGCTTCCTGTCCTGGATGCACGAGGAGCACGGCGTGCCGCTGACGGGGCCGGCCGCGTGGCCCGCGTACCCGACGTCGTACGGCAGCAAGAACGGCCAGCGGATGTCGGGGGCGAAGTGGACGGCCTTCGAGGGCGTGTGCGGGCACATGCACGTGCCGGAGAACGACCACGGCGACCCGGGCGCGATCGACTTCACCACGCTGGTCACGTACGCGAAGGAGGATCTGGACGTCGGCGGCGACGAGACTCCCGGGCAGCCGAGCGGCTCGAAGGTGCCCGCGTACCCCGGCCGCAAGTGCTTCCGGGACGGCGCCTCCAACGACCATGTCCTCGCGCTCGGCAGGCAGTTGGTGAAGCGCGGTTTCGGCGGCCACTACAAGGTCGGCCCGAGCAGGGACTGGGGCGAGGCGGACCGGCTGAACGTCCGCGACTTCCAGAAGTCCCAGAAGGAGCTGCGCGGCGACGCGGACGGCTACCCGGGGCCGCTGACCTGGCGGTTGCTGTTCTCGTAGGCCCGGCGTAGACCCCGCGTAGACGCCGCACCCACCACAGAGGCACCTCACGCCCCGGTTACTTTTCCCTCAACCCCTGGTTGCGGGGCGGTGATCGGGTGACGATGGGCGCATGACTCTGGCCGAGCGCGCCCTGGAGCGCCTGGAAGCGTGGCCCGATCTGACCGCGGGCCCGTCCGGCTGCGGTACGGGACGGGCCCTGCGCTCCCAGCACAGCGAGATCGCGCACTTCCACTCGGGGCGGGACGTCGACCTGTATCTGACGGACTCGGCCATCCGGCGCTTCCGGGACGACCTGCGGGCCTCGACGGCGGTGCGGCTGGTGCCGGGGTCACAGTGGGTGACCGTCCATCTCGACTGCGACACCGATGTCGATCTGCTGATGAGCCTGGTCAGCATGGCCCTCAAGGCCCATCCGGCGGGGCCGGCGCCCGCGGCCGCCTGCAACTTCCACCGGGTCACGGTGGTCCCTCGGGACTCCCCTTTCGAGCCGATTCGGCGATAATCGGACTATGAGTACGGCGACGTTTGTAGAAGCGGCGACGTCGAGTGAAGTACTCAACGTGTTCGCCGCGTTTGTCGGTGGTCTGTTCATCGCCGGGGCACTGGTGGGGGCCGTTGTGTTCGGCATGCGGGTCCGGGACCGGGAACTTCCGCGGCCGCTCCCCGAGGAGCAGCCGCACCTTCCGGTCACCGGCGCGATCCATGAGATCCGGGAGATGCGGGAGCCGGACGAGATGCCGGTGGCCGCGGAGGAGCGGGAGCGGCTCATGCCGTACCAGCTCCATCACTCGGGCAGCAGAACGGGAAAGGACCAGCACCGCAGGCGCTGGCTGCCGGGCTCCAGCGGCTCCTTCGGCAGCGGCGGCCTGGGGCACGTGTAGCGCACCGGGAGAACGCTGGGTGGGGGCTGCCCCGCCGACCAGGGGCAGCCCCGCGACAGCGCCGCCGGGGAGGCGTGGTACCGCACGCCTTGCCATGACAGCCGTGGGGTTGACCAGCACTGCCGACGCCCGGCCCGCCTCTCCCCGGCGACACGACCAGAATCCCGCACACCGGGGCCCCGGACGGCCCGGAACGGCGAAGATCGGTAGGCGGGACCGGCGGAATCCGTGTACCTAGGCCCGCGGGGCGGGTACCGAGGGCGACCGGACGCGTACCTACGGCCGCGGACCTGCGTATGCGCGACCCGGCACCCCCGCCGGAGCCTCCGCCTGCCCGGCCACTCCAGCCCCGGCACGGCGGCCCGCTCTCCCGGCCCGACCCCCGCACACCGGTCCGCTCCCCCACCCCGGCCTCCGCACACGGGTCCGAAGGCCACGCCACGACCCCCGCACACCGGGTCCCCTCCCCCACCCCAGCCTCCGCACGACGGCCCGAAGGCCACGCCCAGCCCCCTCCGGCACACCGACCCACGCCCCCACCCCGGCCCCCGCGCCGCAGATCTACGGCCCCGCCCCCGCCGGGATCTCCGTACGCGAGGCGATCCCCAGCTTGGCGAGGATGTGCTCGACGTGGGCGTCCACGGTCCGCTTGGAGATGACCAGGCGCTCGGCGATCTCCCGGTTCGACATGCCCTGGGCGACCAGGGCGGCGACCTCGCGCTCGCGCCGGGTGAGCGCGCCCGCCGCGGCCCGGGAGCCGTTCGCCTGCCGGGGCAGGGTCGGCGGCTCGTCCAGATCCTCGCGTACGGCCTCCAGGACCGCCCGGCCCGACAGCTTCGCCCCCGTCTCCCGCCACCGCTCGAACTCCTCGGCGCCGAGCGCGGCCCGTACCGCCGCGACGACCTCCTCCTGCTCCTCCAGGAGCCGGGGCAGCATGGCGACGGGGTCGCCGCCGAGCCGGCGCGCCTGCTCCGCGTACCCGAGCAGCCAGCAGGCCCGCACCCACCGCTGCTCCCGCGCCGCGGTCCAGGCCAGGCCCAGACAGGCGAGCGCGGCCACCAGCACCTCCCCGACCTCGCTCGCCGCCTCCAGCCCCCGCCGGAAGAGCACGGCACTGCGCTCCCGCTCGCCGGTGAGGGAGAGGATGACGCCCTGCACGGTGAGTGTGGAGCCGTAGATCTGCCGTTCGCCGGTGCCTTCGAGATGGGCGAGGCCCGCCTCGCACAGCGCGGTGGCGGTGTCGGTGTCGCCGAGGACGGCCCGCAGCAGGGCGGTCTCGTAGCGGCTGACGGCGACGCCGAGGTGGTCCTGGGCGTCGACGAGCCGCTGGTGGGCGCGTTCCATGGCCGCCTCGCCCTCGGGTCCGGCCCCGCAGAGCACCGCGAGCCCGGTCAGATAGGCGTCGGCGAACAGCTCGACCCGCTCCTCGCCGACCCGGCGGGCGGTCTCCAGGGCCTGCGGGAGCCGTTCCAGGGCGGTCTCCAGGTCGGCCGTCCACACCCCCTGGACGCCGGTCATCAGCAGTCCCCAGGCCCGCTCGGGGCAGTCCTCGGGCAGCTGGGCGAGGCCCTTGTCGATCCAGTACCGGCCCTCGGACAGCGCGCCGGAGGCCCGCCAGTGGAAGGCGAGCCGGGCCGCCATCAGCACCGCGCCGGCCGCCCGCCCGGGCCGCCCGCACCCGTACTCCAGGGCGGCCCGCACATCGGCGACGTCCTCCCGTACGGCCCGGTGCAGCCGGACCTGCGCGGGGCTGAGGAACTCGTCCCAGAACCGCCGGGCCAGCTCGGCGTAGTACGCGAAGTGCCGCTGACGTACGGCGTCGGCGTCGCCGTCCGTCTCGGCGAGCCGCTCGGCGCCGTACTCGCGGATGGTGTCCAGGAGCCGGTAGCGGCCGCCGTCCTCGCCGATGCGCTGCACCACGGACTTGTCGACGAGCCCGATGAGCGCCTCGACGACCTCCGCGCCGACCAAGTCACCGCCCGCACACACCCGTTCGACCGCCGACAGCTCGAAGGACCCGGCGAAGACCGCGAGCCGCGCCCACAGGGTCCGTTCCTGAGGGGTGCACAGGTCGTGGGACCAGGCGATGGCGGTGCGCAGGGTCTGGTGGCGGGTGAGGGCGGTGCGGCGGCCGCCGGTGAGGACCTCGAAGCGGTGGTCGAGCCGGGCGACGAGTTCGGCGAGCGGTACCGCGCGCAGGCGTACGGCGGCGAGTTCGAGGGCGAGCGGGATGCCGTCGAGGCGCTCGACCAGGACGAGGGTCTGGGCGCGGTCGGTGGCGGTGCCGGCCCGTTGGGTGAACAGGTCGACGGCGTCGTCGGATGGGAGCGGGGCGATCGGCACGAGGTGCTCGCCGGGGACGTCCAGGGGCTGGCGGCTGGTGGCGAGCACGATCAGGGCGGGTGCCTCGCGCAGCAGGATGTCGCAGAGCATCGCGCAGGCGTCGACGAGGTGCTCGCAGGTGTCGAGGACCAGCAACAGCCGTCGTTCCCTGAGGTGTTCGACGACCGCGTCCAGTACGGACATCCCGGACTGCTCGGGCAGCTCCAGGACGCCCGCGAGGGTCGCCGGGATCAACTCCGGGTCGTGCAGCCCCGACAGCTCCACCAGCCGGACCCCGTCGTCGAAGCGCCCGGCGAGCGTGGCGGCCGCGCGCAGGGCGGTCCGGCTCTTGCCGACCCCGCCGGGCCCGACCAGGGTGACCAGCCGCCCCCGCTCCAACCCCTCCCCCACCAGGGCGAGTTCCCCGACCCGCCCGACGAAGCTGGTGAGCTCGACGGGAAGTTGCCCACCCCGCCGCTGCCCGAACCCGAACCCGAACCCCATGGCACCCCCGTTGCCGCACACCGCCAGCACCTCAGGGTAGCCATGCGGATGCTGTGGGTGAATGGCGTACGGCCGTGCTGTCAGCGCTTCGGGGGATCGTTCAGGTGTGCGTGCGTACCGTCCGGGAGCAGGGCGGGCCGTCCGGGAGCAGCGGCTCACGCCATCCAGAAGAAGACCGCCGTCATCCGCTTCTCCTCCAGCGTGCGGCCGAAGTAGCCGGTCGCGCTGTGCACCAGGTTCGCGCTGTAGAGCAGCAGCCGGTTGTACCGGTGCGGCACCCGCACGTCCTCCTCGAAGGCGTCCGGCGCCACGAACCGGGTCCCGAGCGCCTCGACGAGGTTGGTGTGCGGCGCCTGCACGACGTTGCCGCCGAGCCGCCCGCCGGGCATGGACTGCCGGTAGAAGCTGGTTCCGCAGTCCTTGGGGACGGCCGGGTTGAGGTAGAGGACGGCGGCGTACCGGCACAGCGCCCGCGAGTCGGTGTGCGGCCGCGGCTCGCTCTCCCCCTCGCCGACCACCTGCACGCAGTTGTGGTTGAGGGTGCCGCCGCCGGGCGCCTTCTGCACCCACAGCTCCTTGGCGCCGGTCGCCTGCCGCACCAGCCGCTCCACGCGCCCGAGTTCGGCGGGCTCAAGGCCCGGCATGGCCCGCAGTCCCGGCCAGGTCTCGGAGGTGTACGGATACCCCCGGGCCCAGTCGTCCTTGGCGAGACACCGCTCGCGTACGGCGTCGACGTCCGGGAGCACGTCGTCGATCACCCAGTAGTCGCGGCCCTTGGTGGGCTTGCGATACGGCAGCACCGGCAGAACTGACATGGACATGCGACCGACGCTAGCCACGGGGTGCCCCAGCACTCGCCCACGAACCGGTCAACGTTCCGTCAACTGTGCGTTCACTAAGCCGCTGACCTGCGACGCAGCAGGATTTTACCAATTCAAAAGGTTCACCGGGCATCCGCATCCGTACCTCTGTGCGTCCGACCCGCCTCCCGGCGGGGCTCCCCGACCGGGCAGGAGGCACGGTGCGACTTTCGCGGAACGCGATGGGAACGCTGTTCGTGGGCGGTGCGCTGACACTGACGCTGGCAGCGCTCGCCTACCCGTCGATGATCGGTGTCAGCACCGTGACCACAGCGCAGGACAGAGTCATCGAGAACACGCAGTGGGGTCCGCTCACCGAGGCGGACCGGGACTTCGTGGTCAAGGTCCGCGCGGCCGGCCTGTGGGAGTACCCGGTGGGCCAGATCGGTCTCCAGAAGGGCGGCACCCAGGCGGTCAAGGTCGCCAGCCAGCACCTGGTCGACGGACACGCGGGGCTCGACGACACCTGTCGCAAGATCGCCCCGCTGCTGAACATCACGCTGCCCAACCTGGCCAGCCCCCAGCAGCAGGGTTTCGTGACGCAGTTGCAGAGCGAGTCCGGCAAGCAGTTCGACTCCGACTTCGCCAACATCCTGCGGATGACGCACGGTTCGATCTTCAACACGGTGGCGAAGATCCGCTCCACCACGAAGAACTCCCTGGTGCGCCAGCTCGCCGACCAGGCCAACGTCACCGTGCTCGACCACATCACGGTCATGGAGAAGACGGGCCTGGTCAACTTCGACCAGACCCTCTTCAACCAGACCACTCCGCCCAAGCTCCCGGCGGTGGACCTGACCCCGCCGCCCCCGGCAGCCGGCCAGCCGCAGGTGGTGCTCACCCCGCCGGCGAACAGCACGGAGACACCGCAGCAGATCCCGGGCGCGAGCCCGACGATCGGCTGAGCGCTCGCGTCTCGGTTCAGCCGATCCAGACCGTGGTGTCCGGGCCCAGCAGCCCGTCCCCGTCGAGGGGCGCGCTGCTGAGCAGCACCTCCCCTTCGGGCAGTCGTACGGCCGTCCCCGACAGGTTGGCCACACACCGCCAGCCCTCGTGCCGGGCGAACTCCAGTACGCCGGCCGGGGGTTGAGCGGCCCAGACGAGGTCCTCGCCGTCGAGCAGCTTGCGGCGCAGACGCAGGGCGGTGCGGTACAGCTCCAGCGTGGAGCCCTCCGTGCCGTCCTGCGCCTCGACGGCGTACGACGCGAACCACTCCGGCTGCGGCAGCCAGGACCCGCCCCCGCCGAAGCCGTACGACGGCCCCGTCGTCGTCCACGGCAGCGGCACCCGGCATCCGTCACGCCCCTTGCGCACCCGCCCGGTCTGCTCCCAGATCGGGTCCTGGAGCACCTCGACGGGCAGGTCGGCCACCTCGGGCAGCCCGAGTTCCTCGCCCTGGTAGACGTACGACGATCCCGGCAGCGCCAGCATCAGCAGCGTGGCGGCACGGGCCCGCCGTAGCCCCTTGTCGTGGTCGATCTCCGGAGCGTGGCCGCCGGAGAGGAGCCAGGCGTTGTCGTCGGTGCCCTTCGGGAGCATCAGACGCGAGGGATGCCGTACGACGTCGTGGTTGGAGAGCACCCAGGTCGCCGAGGCGTGCGCCGCGCGGGCGGTGGCTAGGGAGTCGGTGATGACCTGGCGCAGCTCGTCCGCGTCCCAACCGGCTTGGAGGTACTCGAAGTTGAAGGCCTGGCCGAGTTCGTCCGCGCGGGCGTACAGGGCGCGGCGGGCGCCCGGCACCCAGGCCTCGGCGACGGCCGTACGGGGAGGTGTGTAGGAGTCGAGGATGCGGCGCCAGTCGCGGTAGATCTCGTGGACCTCGTCGCGGTCGTAGAACGGGTGGGTGCCCGGGGGCAGTTGGGCGAGCGCCTCCTCGCCGTCCCGGGCGAGGGCGCCGAGGTCCCGCAGCGGCTCGGCGAGGTCCTTGGCGAGGGCGTGCGCCACGTCGACGCGGAAGCCGTCGACGCCGCGGTCGGACCAGAAGCGCAGGGTGGTGCGGAAGTCCTCGCGGACCTCGGGGTGGTCCCAGTTCAGGTCGGGCTGCTCGGCGGCGAACAGGTGGAGGTACCACTGCCCGTCCGCGACCCGCTGCCACGCGCTGCCGCCGAAGACGGACTGCCAGTCGGTGGGCGGGAGTTCACCGTGCGCGCCACGGCCGTCGCGGAAGACGTACCGCTCGCGGGCGGCGGATCCGGGCCCGGCGGCGAGCGCCTCCTGGAACCAGACGTGCTGGTGGGAGGTGTGGTTGGGCACGAGGTCGACGATCACCTTGAGCCCGAGCCGGTGCGCCTCGGCGACCATGGCGGAGAAGTCGTCGAGGGTGCCAAGGCGCGGATCGACGTCCCGGTGGTCGGCGACGTCGTAACCGCCGTCGGCGAGTTCGGAGGGGTAGAAGGGGCTCAGCCACAGGGCGTCGACGCCGAGGTCGGCGAGGTGCGCAAGGCGCTCGGTGACCCCTCGGATGTCCCCCAGTCCATCGCCGTCGGCGTCGGCGAAACTGCGGGGATAGACCTGGTAGACGACGGCCTGGCGCCACCAGTTCGGGTCCTTGCTGGACAGGTCGGGGGAGAGGTCGGGCGCGGTGGTGCGGGTGGTCACGCGGGCTCCCTCGGATCGCGGCGATGTCGGGCTCCGGTGTTCCTGTCCACCTTGCCGGGAAAGCGAACTCGAACGCTTTCCGGAGCGATTCATTCCTGGTGTGTCGAAATTGTGATGGGTATGGAACTCACCTTGCATCACCGCAGGTTGACAGCGTTCCGCCAGGAGATCCACGATGTCTGGACACTGTTGCGCATGTGACCAATGAGCCCAGTGTTTTCAGAGACCACACATCTTCATTCCGATGGGATACGTATGTCCATAGCGAGACGTGTCACCATGCAGCGCCTTTTGGGGACGGGCGCCGCGACGCTCGCCCTCTGCGCCGCGTCCGCCTCCATGGCCTGGGCGACCGACTGCCCCGGCGGCAAGGGCTGGCAGGACGGCGGCAGCTACAAGCCCGGCACGGGTGCCGGCACCAAGCCGTCGAAGCCCGAGTCCGACCGCTGCGAGTTCTCGCTGGACGGCAAGAACTTCTACGCCTCCGTCAAGGTCGACGACCAGAACCTCAAGCCGACCGACGACGGCAAGGTCCACGTCACGGTGCGTACCGCGGGCGACGCGACCACCTGCACGGCCTCCCTCGCCTCCTACCTCGCGCACGGCCCGACGTTCGCGACCTCCGGCGAGCAGGTCTTCCACGACTTCGACACGGTGACCGTCAAGCACGGCAAGACGGACACGCTCGACATCTCGATCCCCGACGTGGGCTGCTACGCGCAGGTCGACCTGTACCACGGCGCCGTGAAGTACGACGGCAAGCTGGACGCGAAGGACGGCTTCGAGCACGGCGAGCTGCCCAAGGGCCCGGACCGCCCGGTCATCAAGGACAAGCTGATCGCGGCCTGGAACGGCGGCACGAAGGACTGCACGACCACGCCGTCCGCCCCGCCGTCGACCCCGCCCGCGTCGGAGTCGACGCCCCCGGCGTCGGAGTCCACCCCGCCGGCCTCGGAGTCGACGCCGCCGGCGTCCGAGTCCACGCCCCCGGCCTCGGAGACTCCCTCCACGTCCACCCCGACCCCCTCCGCCTCGGAGTCCACGACGGCTCCGGCCGCGACCCCGAACGGCGGCGGCGACAACCTCGCGGAGACGGGCGCCAGCAGCAACACCCCGCTGATCGCGGGCGGCGCGGCGGTCCTCCTCCTCGGTGGCGTGGGCATCGTCTTCGCCTCCCGCCGCCGCAAGGCCGCACGCTCCTGACGCACGCGCACGCGTGAGAAGTCGGTGAAGGATCACCGACGTGGGGCCACCCGCCGTTCATGGCGCGGGTGGCCCCTTGCGCGTTGCGCCTGGCCGACGGTCCCGGGCGGCGCGAATCTGGCCCAACCCCCGGCCAACATCCGGAAGTCGCTCACCTCGCGGACAGGTGACGGCCACGCGAAGGGCGGTGCCGGTGAGGGACGTCTCCACCCGAAAGAGCCGCGTCCCCGGTGGCGCCGGGATGCCCCAGACGAAGAGGTCGAGGCCCAGGAACCATTACCCCGCGATCACACTCGTCATCAGCCTCAACTTGGGATGTGAGTAAAGATCGCGTCACTGTCTGTACCGGCCTCTGTCATGACGCTGACCGGTTCGTCGTGCCACCCCACGATGATCGGTGTGATCAACACCGCTGACCTTGCTGGATCCGCTCCGGCAAGTGCCGCTCCGGGAACGGGCGGTGCTGTCTTCTTCATCGTTGTGGGAGTCGGCCTGCTGTGCGGAGGGGCCGTCATCGCCACCGACTACAAGAAGGCGGCGTCGCGCTTTTACGCGAGGGCAATGAGCACGCAACAGAAGAAACCGCCCCGCATCTACGGCGGCCCTACCGCAGGGGTGTTGCTCCTCAAGACGATCGGGCTCCTGCAGATCCTCGCGGGCAGCGGCGCGGTTGCCGTCGGCATCTACTTCCTCAGCCGGTAGCCCGTCACCTCCTGACGGCGCGCGTGCCCACTCCTGGACCGGCTGATCAACACCAGCCACCAGGCCATCATGAACGGCCCAGGCTACCGGCCCAACAAGCGGCAGCGGGTGCTCGCTAGTTGATATTGATGTCGAACGTGGACGTGCTGCCGTCTGCCATGGCCAAGGTGACCGGCCCGAAAGTAATCATCACCATGGCGTTGCCTCCGGAACCCCGGTAAAAGCCGGTCGCCTCCGTGACCCTCACGGCCAACGCCGTGAACGTCGCCGCCACTTGCTCGTCAGCATCGATCTGCGGCTCTGCCAGAGCCTGATGCCCATGGGCCTCGGCCCAGTCCCGAACCCTCCGGGCGTCGTGGCTCAGTTCAGGCAGGATGCTCTTGTTCGCCCATGCCCACACCCACGAGCCCGACGAGGGACTGAAACTGCCGAGCACCTGAGCAGGCGCCGTCGCTGTCTTGTCGGGGAAGGTCCAGGTGACAAGGCCAGTTGTCTGATCCAGTCCCCAGCGATCCGCCGATCCCAGCCCCCAGGACATGTGAGCACGGGCGAGCTGATCAATCATGTCCTCCCCCTGCAGCAACAAACTCATGCTGCGAACTTAACCGGACGGGCGGTCCCCCTCAGCTGACCAGCTGGGAACTAGGTGATCATCCGCCAGCCTGTGCGACACAGGACCGTAAGCGGTGCGCGTGCAGGGAGTCAGAGCAGCAGCACCTGCGACCGGGGATGATTGGTGACTTTGTCCCGGGCTCCAGGGCATGCGACCAGGTTCGTTCCGGGCGGGGGTGGGACAAATGCGCCAATCTCTCGATGCCTGGCCCGCTCAACCTCGAAGGCCCGCCCCGAGCCCCCTCCGAACCCCCTCCAGACCGATGTGATCTTCCATACCTACGCAGATCCCCAGCTATGCACACCCCCACCTCCCCACCTACTGTGAGCACGCCGTGGTGTTCGGGAATCCGGTGGAAGTCCGGAGCGGCCCTCGCCACTGAGATCGGGGAGTTCCCGTTCCGTGTCCCCTCGCCGGGGGACAGCCACTGACCGTCGTGCGGCGGTTGGGAAGGCAGGAGCGGTAGGCGTACGTACCCGTAAGCCAGGAGACCGGCCGCGGCACGTCAGGAACTGATCCACGAGGTGCTGGAGCTGACCGTATGACCGAGCCTGCCATGGCCCAGAACAGCTTTCGTTGGCGGCGTGAGGACACCATCAAGACTGCCCTCCTCATGGCCGTGATCGCCGTCCTCCACGTCGTCGCGTTCGGGATTCTCTTTCTGCTCGTCGTGCCTGCGCACTACGAGATCGGGACCAAAGCCTTCGGCGTCGGGCTCGGTGTGACCGCCTACACCCTCGGTATGCGGCATGCCTTCGACGCCGATCACATCGCCGCTATCGACAACACCACCCGGAAGCTGATGGCCGACGGCAAGCGGCCCGTGTCCGTGGGGTTCTGGTTTGCGCTGGGGCACTCCAGTGTCGTCGTGCTGCTGGCGCTGCTCATCGCCGGCGGTACTCAGTTGGCCGGGCGCGTGATGAACGAGGGGTCCGGTACCCACCAGGTGCTCGGTTTTCTCGGTACGACGATCTCCGGGACCTTTCTCTATCTCATCGCCGCCCTCAACCTCGTTGCCCTGGTGGGCATCCTGAAGGTGTTCCGGGCGATGCGGGCGGGATCGTACGACGAGAAGGAGCTTGAATCCCATCTGGATTCGCGGGGGTTCATGAACCGGATCCTCGGGCGGCTCACCAAGTCCATCACCCGGCCGGGGCAGATGTACCCCCTCGGGTTTCTCTTCGGGCTCGGGTTCGACACCGCCACCGAGGTCACCCTCATGGTGATGGCCGGGTCGGGTGCGGCCGCCGGGCTGCCCTGGTACGCGATCCTCTGCCTGCCGCTCCTCTTCGCCGCCGGGATGAGCCTGTTCGACACGCTCGACGGCACGTTCATGAACTTCGCCTACCAGTGGGCCTTCTCCAACCCCGTGCGCAAGGTGTTCTACAACCTCGCCATCACCGGGCTGTCCATCGCCGTCGCGTTCTTCATCGGCACGATCGAACTCGTCGGCGTCCTCCACGACAAGCTCGCCCTCACCGACGCCCTCACCACCTGGATCGCCGACATCAGCCTCGACAACGTCGGCTACGTCATCGTCGGTCTGTTCGTGGTGGTGTGGGCGGCGGCGATCGCCTACTGGCGGCTGGCGAAGGTGGAACAGCGCTGGAGCGTCAGCAGTTCTTGATCGACCAGATCGGGCCCCAGTTGTAGGAGTTGCTGCTGCCGCCCGGGCCCACCGGCGTGACCGTCTGGCCGTTCTGACCGTAGAAGTACGCCGTCACCCCACCCGTCTGGTTGTTGCGGTACGAGCCCGTGCCCACCCAGTTGGAGAGGGTGTAGGTGTCGCAGTAGTAGAAGGAGTAGACGACGTAGTCGCCCTGCGTCGCGTCCCAGACGGCGGCGCACAGGTTGCCGCTCGCGCAGGTGATGGACTCGCGGGCGGCGATGTGCGTGATGCCGGCGGGCTTCGGCCAGGCGGTGGGCGGCTCCGCGGCGGCCCCCGCGGGCAGTTCGGCGGCGGACGGCGCGGCCGGCATGGTCAGTACCTGGCCGAGGTCCCGGTCGGCCGGGGCCGCGCCCGCCGGGCCGGCGGTGCAGAGTGCCGCCAGCGACAGCGCCAGAGCTCCGAGACCGGCGAGCAGCGTACGTCGTGAGTCGCGCATGTGTGTCAAACCCCCTGTGGGAACGAGCCGTTCGTCGCCCCAGGCTCGCCGCGTCCCGCTCGCCACCGCCACACCCTGAAGCCCTGCCTTAAACGGACGCCGACGCTTCGAGCAGGGTGAGCCCCACGGGCGTGACCGTGTGCAGCATGTGCCGGCCCCGGCGCACGCTCACCAGCAGCCCCGCCCGGCGCAGTACGGCCGTGTGCTGGCTCACCGCGGCGGAGGATATGCCCAGGCGCAGGGCGAGTTCGCCGGTGGTGCGGCCGGTGACGACGTCCTCCAGTACGGCGGCGCGGGTACGGCCGATGAGCGCGGCGAGGCCGTGGCCGGATCCGGGGCGGCCGGGCGGGCGGGTCCAACCGGGGGCGGGCTGTACGGGGTAGACGAGGACCGGGGGCAGTTCGGGGGCGGCGAGCGTGAGGGGTCTGCGGACGCAGAACACCGACGGCTGGAGCAGCAACCCCCGCCCGCCGAGCCGCAGTTCACGGTCGACGGGGTAGTCGGCCTCCAACACCGGTGGCCGCCACCGCAGTACGGGCGTGAGGCTTGCGAGGAGCGCGTCGGTGCCGCCCTCGAGGACCGCGCGGCTGCGCACGGCCCGGTCGGCGTCCACCTGGGCGCGGATGTGCGGCCAGAAGGGGGCGAGCGCGTGCCGGTGGTAGCCGCGCAGGGCCGCGCCGAGCCGGTGCAGCGCGGCGGGTTCACCGTCGGCGAGGGCACGGGCCTCGGCCGGCAGCGGACGGGTCCGGCGCGGGGAGGCGGCGAGCCGGGCGAGATCCCGGCGCAGGGTGGCCCGGGGGGTGCGCAGGACGGCGTCGACCGCGTTCTCCAGAGCGGCGGCATCCGAGCCACGGCTGACCGAATCACGGCTGACCGAATCACTGCCGACCGAGCCGCCCCCGACCACATCACCCCCGTCCAAGCCACAGGTGCCGCCCGACTCCGGCGTGAGAAAGTCCGGCGAGTACCCCCGCGTCGGCAACAGCGAGGCCAACATCCCCTGCCCCGGCGCCGGTTGGCCCCGTACCCGATCCCGCCAGTCGTCGAACACGAGCGGCGCCTCCCTCCCCGACAGCGCCTGGAAGCTGTTGTGGAGTTCCCACAGGGGGTCGGGGGCGGCGGCGACGCGGACGCGCGCGAGGTCATCGGCGGTGAAGTGCACCCGCAGCATGGGGGTCTCCGACGGTGGTCGGTCAGCGGTGGGGGCGGTGCCCCCCGACACTGACGGATCCGCATTTGCCGGAGCAAGGCGGCATTCGGTCACCTCGACAACCGTCAACACGACGGGTGCGCGGAAAAGACCCCTACACCCCCTCCACCGTCGTCAGCCACAGCTTCACATAGCGCTCGACGTCGACCGCCAACCCCACGTCCACCAGGGCCTGTTCGCGGATGTCGCCGTGGATTTCCGCCTCGCCGGGGCGGGCCCGGCGGTCGACGATCGTCTGGCCGCGGCTCGGGCCGGGGGCCAACGCGACCTCCACCGGGAGGAGTTCGGTGGTCAGGCCGCCCGGGTCGACGACCGCGCAGACCGCGCCCGCGTCGCCGAGGCCACCCACAGTGTCAGCGGAGGTGGCCGGGTCGCGGTGGGCGAGGAGTTGGCCGGCCAGCCGGAGCGAGGGCTCCGAACTCCCGCGCAGGCGCTCGACGTCGGCCGCCGGCACCAGCACCCGCTCGAAGACGTCCAGGCCGTACATGGTGATCGGCACCCCGGCGGTGAGCAGCACCGCGGCCGCCTCCGGGTCGTGCCAGACGTTGAACTCCGCGACCGGCGTGGCGTTTCCGGTGGCCACCGCGCCGCCCATGAACACGATCCGCTCGATGTTGCGCACCACTTCGGGGTGGGTACGCAGGAGCAGCGCGATGTTGGTGAGCGGCGCGGTCGGCACCAGGGTGACCGGCCTCGGGGAGGCGAGGATCTCCCGCCGCAGCAGCGTCACCGCGTCCACGTCCACCGCCACCCGGGTCGGCGCGGGCAGCCCCAGGTCGCCCATGCCGTCGCGTCCGTGCACGTGCTGCGCCGTACGCACCGGCTCGATCAGCGGCCGCTCGGCGCCGCGGGCGACCGGGATGTCCCCGGCCCCCGCCGTCTCCAGCACGGTCAGCGTGTTGCGGACGACGCCGTCCACGTCGGTGTTCCCGGCGACGCAGGTGACCGCGCGCAGGTCGATGCCGGGGTGCCGGACGGCGAACAGCAGGGCCAGGGCGTCGTCGACGCCGGTGTCGCAGTCGATGATCACCGGGATGGGCTGACCGGTCACGGCCGCACTCCTCTCACCTGAGGGTTTCGCCCCCGACCTTACGCATCCGACCTTACGCATCCGCCCAGAGTTCGGCCCCGCGATCACGATCTCCTACGGCGATCCGCTCCACCAGCTCCTCCACGCGCACGGCACCCGGCCTGCGCCCGTCCCGCAGCCGTACGGCCACGAGGTCGCCGTCGGCCTCCCGCTCCCCGATCACCGCCTGGTACGGCACGAACCGCGTGGCCCGGATCCGGGCGCCGAGGGTGCCGTCGAGGGGGCCGGACAGGTCGGCCCTGATGCCGTGCGCCCGAGCCCGTCGTACGACATCCGCCGCTTGCTGTTCCTGGTCCTCGGCGACCGGGAGCACCGCCAGCTGTACGGGTGCGAGCCAGAGCGGGAAGGCGCCGCCGTGGGTCTCCAGGAGGTGGGCGACCGCGCGCTCGACGCTGCCGATGACGCTGCGGTGCACCATGACCGGGCGGTGGCGGGCGCCGTCGGGACCGATGTAGTGCAGGTCGAAGCGTTCGGGCTGGTGGAAGTCGATCTGGACGGTGGAGAGGGTGGCCTCGCGGCCTGCCGGGTCGGCGATCTGGACGTCGATCTTGGGGCCGTAGAAGGCGGCCTCGCCCTCGGCCGCCTGGTAATCGAAGCCGTCCAGGACCTCTTCGAGGAGGGCGGTGGCGCGGTGCCAGAGGGCGGGGTCGGGGACGTACTTGGCGCCGTCGCGGCTGGGCAGGGACAGGCGGTACCCGGCAGCGCGGATGCCGAGGTCGTCGTAGGCCCGCTGGATGAGCCGGAGCGCGGCGCGGGCCTCTTCGACGGCCTGGTCGAGGGTGCAGAAGATGTGGGCGTCGTTGAGCTGGATGGCGCGGACGCGGGTGAGACCGCCGAGGACTCCGGACGGCTCGGAGCGGTACATGCCGCCCAACTCGGCGATGCGGAGGGGGAGTTCGCGGTAGCTGTGGGAGCGTGAGCGGTAGATGAGGGCGTGGTGGGGGCAGAGGCTGGGGCGCAGGACGACCTCCTCGGAGCCCAGTCGCATCGGCGGGAACATGTCCTCGCTGTAGTGCGACCAGTGCCCGGAGATCTCGTACAGCTCGCGCTTGCCGAGGACGGGCGAGTACACGTGCCGGTATCCGGCGGCCCGCTCGGCCTCGCGTACGTACTCCTCCAGGACGTGCCGTACGACGGCGCCGTCGGGCAGCCAGTACGGCAGCCCCGCGCCCATCAACGGGTCGGTGTCGAACAGGCCGAGTTCACGGCCGAGTCGGCGGTGGTCGTACGACATGGGGGTCTCCCTCGCTGGTGGGGGCGAGGGTGCACGGGTACAGGAAGAAGCCCCGGGACTCTCGCCCCGGGGCTTCGCAGACTGGATCAGCGCGCCGGGAACGGTTCCGGCGTCGTCGTGAGGAACGAGTGGGCGCGCTGCATGAGGGGGAGGGTAGGGGGAGGCGGGCGTCGGGGGCGAGGGCTTTTCGGGGGACGTGGGTCAGACCAGCGTGCCCGCGGTTCCCGAGCGGCCCCTGGGCACGCCGACGATCGTCACCACGGTCTGCTCGCGGACGGCCTCGCCGAGTACGTCGACCAGGGCGTCGGTGATGGCGGCGACCAACCGGGCCGGGGCGTCCGGGACTTGGGGGAGGCTCAGGGCGGTCTCGCGTATCTCGAGGGTGACGATCGGGACGTCGTCCTCGGTCGGGACACCTCCGACGGCCCGGCGGCGCTGGGGGACGCCGATCAGCTCGACGCCGACCAGGCGGCGGAACTCCGGGCCGTAGACGGCGCCCACGGCGTCGGTCAGCGCGCCGATCAGTTTCGGTTCGACGTCGTCGTCGAGGGTTTCCTCACGGATGTGCAGGCTGAAGTGCGGCATGGCGAATCTCCGTCCGGGTCCGTGCCTACCATGGCCGACATGGCCGATTTCGCTTTGCAGAGAAATCATCTTTGAGGTCAAAGTTAAATGGTGAGGGGTGCGTGATGTCAACGCCCGAAGGACCTGACGGCTGGGTCGACGACGCGGTCAGGGCGCTGCTGCTGCTCATGCCCCGGATGGTGGGCAGGGCGAAGAGGATCCCCGTGCCCGAGGCGCTGCGGTCCTTCTCGCTGGCCCCGCGCCATCTCTCGCTCCTGTCCTACCTGCTCTTCGACGGGCCGATGACCGTCAACCAACTGGCCTCCCGGCTCCAGGTCGCGCCGACGACGGTGAGCCTGCTGGTCGGTGACCTGAGCCGGAAGGGGATCCTGGAGCGGCGCGAGGACGAGGCGGACCGGCGCCGTCGGATCATCGGCATCGCGGCCGACCACCAGAGCGCGATCAGTGCGTGGCTCGCGCCGGGCGCGGCGGCGTGGCGCGAGGCGCTGGCTCCGCTGACGCCGGATCAGCGGCGGATGTTCGTGGACACGCTGCTGGCGTACGAAGCGGCGGTCGGGGGGCGGGAGCAGGACTGAAGCCGGGGCTCAGGCAGGCCGTTCACCGGGACCGGGGCGGGGCGCGCAGCCCGCCGCTGGAGTCACTGTGGCCGGCGGCCCGGGAGATCACCTCCACTCCTGAGGCCGCCGCCGGTCGAGGCCGACGTCGTGACGGCGGTCCACGGCAGGCGCACCTCGCGGCGGCCCGGCGCCTGCCCCGTAACCCGGACGGACCGGAGCGCTGGTGGGGTCGTCGAAGCCGGTGATCACTTGAGAGCATGACCGCACCCCGCGCCCTGGCCGCCGTCGCCCTCTCACTCGGCACCCTCGTCACCGTCACCGCCTGCTCCGCGCTCTCCGCGCCGCCCACCGCGCGGCGGGCCCCGATCACCCAGGCCACCAGCGCATCCCCGACCCCGTCCCCTTCGGCGTCGCCGGCCGGTGCCGCCACGCTCACCGAGGCGATGGCCCGGGCCGCGCTCGTGACGGACGCGGATCTCGGGGAGCCCTGGACGCCCACGCAGGGTGCGGCCACCTGGCGGGACGGGGTGCTGAAGGCGAAGACGCAGCTGCCGGACTGCCAGCGGCTGCTCGACGCGCTCTACGCCGACGACGTGTTCGGCGCGGGTTCGCCGCCGCGCGCGGTCGTGGGGCTGGACGACGCGTGGAACGAGGCGCAGTTGCGCTACCAGGTCGTCGCGCGTGAGCCGGCCGAGACGGACCGCACGCTGGCCTGGCTGAAGACGCTGCCCCAGAAGTGCGGCCAGTTCGCGGCGACGACCGTCACCGGGGCGGTCGAGGGCGCCCAGGTCACGGAGTTGCGGCTGCCGGAGACCGCGGGCGATGCCCGGCAGGGGTTGCGGATCATGCTGACCGGCGAGTCGGCGGACGGCGAGCCGAGCACGCTCACCCTCGACGTCGCCGCGGTCCGCGTCGGCGAGGACGCGATCGGCGTCACCAACGGCGGCCTCGGCGACGTCCAGACCGACGTCACCCAGACGGTCGTGGACCTGGGCGCGCGACGGCTTGCGGAGGTGCGGAAGCAGGGACGGGTGCAGGTCTGACAGCGGGTCAAGGCCTACGCCGTCCCGTCTGCGCCGTCCCCGTCAGGGCCTACGCCGTCCCGTCGGCACCGCCCCCGTCAAGGCCTACGCCATCCCGTCGGCACCGCCCCCGTCAGGGCTGCCGCTCTCCCTCCAGCACCGCCCCCGGCTCCAGGCTTCGCTCCGCCAGTGCTCGGGCGATCGTCGTCACCGGGCGGTGCTCCTTCTCGGCGTACCGGCGCAGGAGTTCCATCGCCTCGGTGAAGGAGACGCCCGCGTACTCCACGAGGAGTCCCTTCGCCAGTTCCACGCTCGCCTTCGCGGAGACCGCGGCCTGGAGCGAGGTGAGCAGGTCGTGCGGTCGGCGGACCACCGTCGGCCAGTGCGCCAGCGTCAGCGCGGCGACGTCGCTCATGCCCTGCGCGACCGCGAGGTCCTCCGCGGGCAGGGTGTCGCTGAGCCGGTTGAGGAGGGACACCGCGCCGATGGCCCGGCCTTCAAGGCGTAGCGGCAGCGCGTGCACGGAGACATAGCCGGCCGCGAGCGCCTGCGCGGTGTAGCCGGGCCAGCGCACGCCCGCGCGCAGGTCGTCCGCGCTGACGGGCTCGCCGGTGCGGAAGCAGTCGACGGACGGCCCCTCCTCCTGCTGCACCTGATGGACGTCGAGCAGGTTCAGCTCCTCGGCGGAGGACGACATGGTGCGCAGGACGCCCCGCGAGTCGGCCACCACCACGCCCACCGCGTCGACCGCGAGCAGGTCGGTGCAGTGGTCGCCGAGCCTGGCGAACAGGTCGAGCGGGTCGAAGCGGTCGCCCAGGCTGTCCGCGAGGTCGACGAAGGCGCGGGTCAGCCGCAGCTCCCGGGTCATCGCAACCTCCTCGCACCGACCCACCACAACCCCGGCCTCCGCGCTCCGACCCCTCGCAGGCCCCGCCCGGCAGCCCCGGCCCGTCGCGGGCCCCGCCCGGCAGCCCCGGCCCCCCCGCAAGCCCCGCCCGGCAGCCCCGGCCCCCCGCAAGCCCCGCCTCCGCGTTCCGGCCCGTCGCAAGCCCGACCCCTGCGTTCCGGCCCACCACAACCCCGGCGTCGCCATCCCGGCCCACCCCAGCCCCGGCGTCGCCATCCCGGCCCACCCCAGCCCCGGCCTCGTCCTCCCGGCCCACCACAACCCCGGCGTCCCCACACCGACCCGCCGCCCCTCCGCCGGTCCCCGCACCGGAGCGTTCTCAGTCACGGTCGAACCTCTTCCTGTGCGAGACCACGTCCCGCGCCACCTCCAGGGCGGTGCGGTTGTGCGCGAAGGCGTGGGCGCGCAGCCGGGCCAGCGCCTCGTCCGCGCCGATCCCCAGCTGCACCATGATCATGCCGACGGCCTGGTAGACCTCGTCGTGGTCGGTGGCCAGACCGCTGAGCCAGGGTTCGTCTCCCCCGGGGCCGTTCTCCTCGCCCCGGGGCAGCGCCATCAGGGCCACGGTCATGACACTGGCCACCAGTTGGGCGGTACGCAGCTCGCGCTGGCCGAATTCCCCGGGCGTGTCCCGGTAGAGGTCGAGCGTGCCGACGCACACGGCGTCGTTGCCGAGCGGGATCGAGTACACCGCCTGCACCCCGGCGGCCGTCGCCTCGTGGGCGAACGCCGGCCAGCGCTCGACGTCCCGGCCCGCGGTCAGGTCGGCGGCGAGCACCGGGGCCCCGATCTGCGCCGCGTACACGCAGGGCCCGTCGCCGAGGGTGGCCTGGATGTCCGAGAGCCGCGCGGCCCGGTCACTGCTGGAGCTGAGCTGGACGGGCATGCCGTTGCTGCGCAGCGAGACGCTCGCGCCGGTCACCGGCAGCAGCTTGACGGCGACCGCGCACAGCCTGCCGGGGATCTCCGAGGGCTCGGCGCCCCGTACGCCTTCCGTGATCAGGTCGGATGCCCGGGCCCGGTCGGCGGCCTGTTCACGCTCCGCGTCGCGGCCCTGCAGCCGGGGGTCGTCACCCGGCCGGCCGAAGGCCGGGCCACCGCCCAGACCGGCGTACGGACCGGGGTCGTCACCGGGGGCATCGCCACGGTCGTCCCTGGGCCGCACGAACACCGCCTCCTTCGATCGAACGCGGCCACTGCTGCGTCCTGGGCCACCCGGCAGAAGCACCCGAAGCTGGGGCCACGACTCTTCGCACACCCGCCGAAGGCACCGCCCGGCTACCCCTCGCCCTCCCGGTCAAACGCCTCGGCCCGGTCGCCGCCGAGCGGGGAGTCGCGCCGCCGCAGCGGCCGTACGGTGGGAGGCCGGCCCGAGACGCTGTGGACGAGGTCCGCGGCGAGGTCGCGCAGTTTGACGTTCCGCTGCTGCGAGGCACGGGTGAGGATCCGGAAGGCCTCGTCGGCGGTGCAGGCCTCCTGGGCCATGAGGATGCCGAGGGCCTGGTCGATGACGGTGCGCGAGGCGATGGCGCTCTGCAGGTCCAGGCTGAACTGGAGCTGTCCGGCGAACTTCAGCGCCACCCCGAGCGCGCCCGAGGCGTGCCCGGCGAAGACCGCGGCCTGGGCGCGCGCCTGCGGGGTGAAGGCGCCCGCCTCCTCGGCGTACATGTTCAGCACCCCGCTGACCTGCTGCCGGGGCGCGGCGAGCGGCAGGGCGAGCACGCTGTGCAGGCCGTTGTCCCGGGCCATCGCGGGGAAGTCGCCGAAGCGGTCCTCGTGGTCCACGTCGTCGACGTGGTGCGCCGTGCCGGTGCGCAGGGTGCGCAGGCAGGGGCCGTCGCCGACCTCGTACTGCCGCTGGTCGAACCAGTCGACGAGTTCGTGGCTGGAGGCCGCGGTGTACGGATGGGAGCTGTCGCCCGCGCTCAGGGTGACCGAGCAGTACACCGAGGCGGGCAGTTCCCTCGCGGCGAGCCGGACGAGTTCGCGCAGGAAGTCGTCCAGGCGGTCGGCGTCGAGCAGCAGCTGCTGCAGACGGGCCAGTATCTGTTCACCGCGCCCGGGCCCGGTGGGTGGGAGCGCGGCGGTCGGGTCCGTCACGAGGATGCACCTCCTCGGTCGTCGGACCGGACGAGTACCCGGGGGCGCCCCCGCCAGACCCGCGCCCTCGCCTCAGCGCTGCTCGTACGGGTCCGCCGGCTGCTTCACCCGCTTCACCGTGCCCGCGTCGACGACCGGCGGCCACGCCCCGTCGGTGCCGAGCTTGCCCTTGGGGTGCCAGGTGCCGGTGACGGTGATCCAGGTGTCGACGGGCGGGGCCCCGTCGGCGGCGCCGCGCACCTCGACCTTGCTGGTGGTGGCGTCGGCGGCACAGCAGGAGACGAGGAGCCGGGTGAGGTACCAGGTGCCGTCGTCGCCGTGGGTCACGAAGCCGGTGAGCCGGACGGTACGGCCCTGCAGGGAGCGCCCGCTGTCGTAGATCGCGCGGGAGCTGAACTGCGCGAGGGTCAGCTCGACGGGGTCCCCGGCGGACAGCGCGGGGAAGGTGCCGACCCCCTGGGCCGCCCGCTGCGCCGCCTCCCGGCCCGCGCTGTAGGAGCCGAGCGCGGGCGGTGGGAAGAGGAGCAGGGCGAACGCGGGGAGGGTGAGGAGCCAGGCGATCCGGGGGCCGGCAGGGCCGTGACTGTGCCCGTCATGGTCCTCGTGAGGGTCTTCCCGGCCGGTCCGTCGTACGACGGCTGCCGCCACCCCCAGCAGCACCAGCACCACCCCGGACACGACCAGGTAGGGCCGCAGCCCCACCTGCACGTACCGCAGGTACAGCTCGCTGAAGAGGGAGATCCGCAGTACCGCCCCGCCGACGAGGACCAGCAGCAGCGACGACCCGTAGCGCCTCACAGCAGCCACCACCCCACGAGCACGCTGCTCACCACGGCGACCACCCAGGTCGCGGCCGAGAACCGTACGGCGAAGGCGCGGCCGAAGGTGCCCGTCTGGAGGGCGATCAGCTTCAGGTCGACCATCGGCCCGACCACCATGAACGCGAGCCGCGCGGTGGGCGGGAAGCCGCTGAGGGAGGCGGCGACGAACGCGTCGGCCTCGCTGCACACGCAGAGGACGACCGCGAGGACGGCGAGGAGCAGGACGGAGAGCCAGGCCGAGCCGGTGAAGAGGTCGAGGACCGAGCGGGGCACGACGATGTTGAAGGTCGCGGCGGCCGCGGCGCCCAGCACCAGGAAGCCGCCCGCGTGCAGGAAGTCGTGCTGGAGCCCGGCGCCGAAGGCGCGCAGGCCGCGTCCGGTGTGGCCGGTCTGGCGCTGGGGGAGCCGCAGCCACTCGTCCCTGCCGAAGCGGGCCCACAGCCAGCCCATCACCACGGCCGCCGCGAGCGAGGCGAGGAGCCGGCCGAGGACCATCTTCGGCTGGCCGGGGAAGGCGATCGAGGTGGCCACCAGCACCACCGGGTTGATGGCGGGCGCGGAGAGCAGGAAGGCGAGGGCGGCGGCCGGGGCGACCCCGCGCCGCATCAGACTCCCGGCGACCGGCACGGACGCGCACTCGCAGCCGGGCAGCACGACGCCGGCCGCGCCCGCGACGGGTACGGCGAGGGCCTGGTTGCGCGGCAGCAGCCGGGTGAAGACCTTCTCGGGTACGAAGGCACCGATGGCCGCCGAGACGACCGTCCCGAGCAGCAGGAAGGGCACCCCCTGCACCGAGATCGCGGTGAACACGGTCCACCAGGCGGCCACGGGCGGGGTGTAGAGATCGAGCGCGAGCATGGGCCCGAGCACGGAGCCGACGGTGACGATCGCGAGCACCGCGGCTCCACCGAGACCGACGTACACGAGCACGCGCAGAGCGAGTACGACGACCCGCAGCCCGTCCCCGACGCCCCGGCCGGTCACGACCTCACGGTCCCCGCCGGCCCCGCCGCCCCGACCGGTCGCGACCCCATGGTCCCCGCCGACGACTCCGGCGATCCGGCCGGTCACGGCCCCGTCGGCCGCGGTCCGGTCAGTGAAGGCCGGCGCGGCCCCGGCCGGGGCGCCGGCGGTCCGGCCGGTCGCGGTCTGCTCGGCCGCGGCCCGGTCGTGCGTCGTTCTCCGGTTCTCCACGTGCCCGTCCCGCCCGTTCTTCCGTCCCCGGGCAGGCTAGCCGGACGCCCCTGTGCGCAGGCCCGGAATCGTCACAGAGGGGGCTGTGCGGGTGCGGGGCCGAGTGTGGTGGTGCCGGGGGCGGTACGGTGCCCCAGCCCCGTGCGGTACGCGTCGAGCGCGGCCTCGACTCGTCCGGTACGGCGGTACAGATCCCCCAGCAGCCGGCACAGGTCGGCCAGGTCACCGACCGCGCCGGCCCGCTCCAGGAGGCTCAGCGCGCGGACGTAGTGCTCCTCGGCGGCGTCGGTGTCCCGGGCGTCCTCGGCGATGATGCCGAGCAGCCGGTGCGCGGCGGCGGAGTGCAGGGCGCCGCGCTCGGGGCTGAAGTCGGCGAGCACGTCCTCGAGGATCGCGGCGGCCTCCTCGGACTTGCCGCGCTTGTGCAGGACGTCGGCGAGTTCGACGGCGGCCTGGCTGGAGTAGAGCGCGGCCCGCTTGGCGGAGAGCATGGCGAGGGCCTGCCTCAACTCCTCCTCGGCACGCTCCAGTTGGCCGTTCTGCGCGTAGACGTAGCCGCGCATCCAGTGGCAGTTGGCGAGTTCGGTACGGATCTGGAGTTGGCGGTAGAGCTCGGCGGCCTTGGCGAGGGAGGCGTCGGCCTCGGCGGCGCGGCCCTCGGCGAGCAGGGTGCGGGCGACGGAGCGGTGCATGTGGGCGACGAGCGCGGGGTCGCCGGCCTGCGGGGCGAGGGCCAGGGCGAGTTCGGCCGCCTGGGCGGCGCGGGCGTGGGCGCCCATGTCCATGTAGGGGCCGATGACGCTGGCGTAGAGCAGGAGCAGGGCGTCGGGGTCGTGCAGTCCGCCGCGGTTGAGCTCGTCGATGGCGGACTCCAGCAGGTAGACGGAGTACCGCAGTTCACCGGCGAGGTAGTGGGACAGGGCGCGGCCGCGCAGGGCGGGGACGCGGGCGGGCAGCGGGACGCCGCCGAGGTCCTTCTCGGCCTGTTCGAAGTACTCGCGGGCGGCGCTCAGTTCGCCGGTCTCTATGGCGCACTCGCCGAGTCCGAGCAGGGCGGCGGCGCGGACCTCGCCGAGGTCGAGGGCGTCGGACTCCGCGAGGAGCCGGGCGTACTGCTCGGCGGCCTCCTCGGCCTCGCCGGTGGCGAGGGTGCGCTGGGCCTCGGTGAGGCGGAGCCGGAGGTCGGTGACGAGGTGGGCGGGGCGGCCGGTGGCCAGCTCCTCGAAGCCGACGCCGAGCCGGTCGGCGAGATGGCGCAGGGCGTCGTCGGAGGGGCGGACCCTTCCCGACTCCAGGGTGGAGATGTAGGCAGGGGTGTACGCCGGTTCCGCGAGCTGTTTCTGCGTCAGCCCGCGCTCGACTCTCAACTGCTGCACCCGCCGCCCGATGACACCCGGGTCGTCCCGCTCCGACATGGCCAACTCCCCAAGCGCCTCTTGCCGTTGTAGTGTCGCAGCCCCTAGGTTAAACGGTGCGTTAAACGCGCTTAATAGTTCGTTGACTCTCGTTCAGTTCCACTGTCGCCGCTGCGAGGTAGCCGTGCTCGAACGCACCAGCACCACCGCGCGTTACACGAGGGGCGCCGTAGCCGCCGTCATCGCCGCGACCACCCTGATCCTGGCGGCGAACACGGGCCCGGCAAAAGCAGACCCCAAACCGGCGGAACAGGCCACCCAGATCCAGCAGACCGAGGACCGCAGCGCGGAGTAAGCCCCCCGAACGCGCCTCAGAACTCCGCGGTGTCGATCTCGAACCCGAGGGGGGCCGGGAGAGGGACGGCCAGGCCCATCTTGTACTTCGAGCTCCGGGCGTACTCCTCACCGGAGGGCTCGGAAAAGACGACGACCTCGGCCTCTTCGCGGTCGATCAGCAGGTAGACGGGAATACCGGCACGCGCATAGCCGAGCATCTTCTTGTCGCGGTCACGGTCGGCCGTGCTGGTGGAGGTGATCTCGGCGACGAGGAGGACGGCGGAGGGGACGTGCCACTTCTCCTTGTCGTCGAAACTGCCCTTGGGGGCGACCACCAGGTCGGGGACGACGTGACCGGTCTCGGAGGCACCGGGGACATCCAGGCCGATGCCGGTGTAGTTACGCAGGGACCGGTCCGTGCGCCGCACGGCGACCTGGTCGCTGACTTCCGACACGAACTCCTCGTGCTCCCCATTGGCCGGTGGTGTCACGCAGATCTCTCCTTCGATCAGCTCCACGCGCCAGCCCCTGGGGGCCACCGCACTGAAGAGCTCGAAGGCCTGCTGCACATTTGCGCCCTGATAGTCGGGCACGATCGGCTCCGCCGTCATCACGACCATCCTCACTTCGCCCGGCGCGACGGTCCCACGGTAGCCGGAGTGTTTCGGCTGTGACGGAAACCATCCCAAACACCCCTCCTCCGCCGCAGAAACCCCGTTTACCGTGGAGCGATGTCACCCCTGGTCAGGATTCACAGGTCGTTCGCGGCGCGGTTTGCGGAGTTCGCGTTCGAGCCTGCGTTCGTGGCTGCCGTGGATCAGCATGTGGCGGAGATCAGGGAGCGGCTGGATGCCGGGCATCCGGGGCTGATTCCCAGGGCGCCGCACCGGGAGGTGCTCGCCGACTACGCGCTCGGGTTTCTGGACGCGCTGGAGGAGATCGACTGGCGTGAGCCGGTCGGGCACGACTACGCGGTGTGCCGCCTCACCGCCATCAGCTGGCTGGTGACACGGCACGACCTCGTCTGAGGGGCAGTCTCAGAGCTGGAACTCCGCCGGGTTCAGGCCCAGCGCCGCGCACGCCTCGCGCAGGACCCCCGCCTCCGCCTGCGAGAAGTGGCCGTCCGCGCCGGCGATGACGATGCCGGTCTGGATCACCGCACGGGCCTCGGTCGGCTTCTTCGCCGCCTTGGCGATCTCCTGGAGCGCCGCCGCCTTGCCCTGGGGGAAGTTCCGGGTGAGTTCGCTGACGTGCTTGTGGAAGCGCGTGCGCAGCTGCTCCGGCGGGAAGTTCTGCAGGACGTCGTTGCCCAGGATCAGCGACTCCATCTGCTGCTGCTCCGCCGGGTCCACCTGCCCGTCCGCCGCCGCGACCAGCGCGCACATCGCCATGCTCGCGTCCCGGTACGCCCCGCTCTTCAGCTCCGCCTTCAGCGAGCCGAGCTGGTTCTTCAGCAGCCCCACCAACTGCGCCTTCGAGCCGCCGCCGGAGGAGCCGGTGCGCGCACCGCCGTACCCGCCGGACGCCCCGGGGGCGCGCTGGCCGCTCTGCCCGCCCTGCACCTGCTGCTGCAGGTTCTTGGCCTGGTCCTTGAGCCGGTCGAACAGTGCCATCGGCGTCCCCTCGGTACTCGTCACACGTCTTAGTCGTCCTCTCACCCCGCCAACGCACGCCCGGCGGCAAAGGTTCCCCCAAGAGCCGCCGTCAGCGGATGCCCTCAGCAGATCTCCCGGTACGCCGCATCGGGCACATACGTCCGCCACTGCCCCCGCCCCAGCCCCACGCCGCCCGCCCGCGCGCACACCCTCTCCAGCACCCGCCCGGGATCGACGGTGTACCGCTGGACCGGCACATGCGCACTCCCCGCGTACAGCGTCGACCCGTCCGCGGTGAAGGCGAGCGAGTCGATCTCCTCGCCCGGTGTGGTCAGCGGACCGCCGAGCGGCTGCTGGGTGGCCACGTCCCACAGCTGGAGGCCGCCCGCCGTGCCCGCGACGGCCAGCGTGCCGCCGTCGGGGCTGAACGCGAGCGCGCTCACGCCCTCGGGGTCGGTGCCCGTCGACGCGGGGAAGAGGTTGCGCAGGACGCCCTCGCGGCGGGTCAGGTCGCCGTTCCAGAGGGCGACGCGTCCCGTCCCGTCGCCCGCGGCGAGCAGCGAGCCGTCGCCGGCGAAGGCGAGCGCGCCGACCTGGTCGCCCTGGACGAGGTCGTGCCGGCGGGCGGTGCCCGAGGGCGGCCGGACCGTCCGGTCGTCGGTGGCCAGGAGCCCGCCGTCGGGGCGCAGGCCCAGGTGGGAGCCGCTCACGTCGGTGAGCGTCCGGGTCCGCCGGTGCCGGGCGAGGTCCCACACCTCGTCGTCGATCGTGCCCGCGGCCGTGAACCGGGCGGCGACCAGGGTGCCCGCGCCGAGGGCGAGGTCCACGACCGCGCCGCCCGGCAGGTCCAGCGTGGTCACGGCCCGCCCGCGCGGCACGTCCCAGACCGCGACCGGCTGCGCCACCGCCATCCGGCCGGGCGCCGAGACGCCGTACGCCAGCCTGCTGCCGTCCGCAGTGAAGGCCAGCTGGGGCAGGGTGTCGGCGGGGACGGTGGGCAGCGCGGGGTCGGCCGAGACGGGGACCGGGACCGGCGCGAAGGCGTGCAGGAGACGGCCGTCGGAGGCGGCCCGCAACTGGAAGACGTACCGGCCGCCGGTGCGCCGCGCGGTGGCGTACGTACGGCCGTCCGGGCTGAACCGCACCTCGTCGAAGGGGTCGGGGCGCCAGCCGGAGGTCACGGACGTGCCGAGGTCCAGGGTGTGGACCGTGCCGCCCTCCAGATAGCGCAGGGTGCGGTGGTCCCAGTGGAGGCCGCCGTAGAGGTACTGGTTGTTGAGCGAGTGCCGGAAGACGGGGGCGCCCGAGGCGGCCGGCCGCCACACGCGTATCTCCTCGCGGTCGGCGGTGGCCACGAAGGCGCCGTCGGGGCTGAAGGACGCGTAGTCCGTGCCGGTGTCGTAGAGGTCGGCGATCCGGCGGCCCGTGCCGGTGTCCCAGACGCGCAGTCCGGTGGCGGTGGCGGCGGCCAGGCGGCCCTTGCCCAGGGCGAGCAGGGAGGTGTCGGCGTCGCAGAGGCGGTCCCGCTGCCAGGCGCCGGGCAGGACACGGTCCGTGGCGGTGTCCCACAGTTGAGGGGTGCCCCCGGCGGAGCACACGGCGACCTGCCCCCCATTGGTGTCGGTCTCGACGATCCCGGAGTCCGGGGCCCTGGTCTGGAACAGCACCCGGCCATTGGTCACCGAACGCAGCCGTACCCAGGAGCCCTCGGTGGTGAGGAAGGCGTGGCCGTCGGCGGTGAAGGCGACCCGGCCGACGTCCCGCAGCCGCGCGCCACCGGCGGTCCAGCGGCCCGAGACGGTGTCCCACAGTCGTACGGAGTGGTCGTCGAGGGTGACGGCGAGCACGCGCGCGTGGGGGCCCACCTCGGTCACCGTGCCCTGGGGCACCCGGCCGGAGCCGGTGGCGCGGTGGGTGGTCACGTCCCAGCCGTGCCAGCGGGCGCCGTCGGTGCTCGCCAGGACGCGGCCGTCGTCGACGAGGACGCGCCGGGGTCCGTCGCCGGGCTCGGGGTCGGTGAAGGTGTCCGTCTCCGGCTGGGCGAGGGAGCCGAGCAGGGCCCGGCGGGTCTCGGGGAGTTCGGCCACCCGCCAGGCGGCGGCGCCGAGCAGGAGGGCGGTGCGCGGGTCGGTCGTCCGCAGGCCGTCCGCGACGTCGGCGATGCGGCGGGCCGCGTTCTGGGTGCGCCGGCGCGCGTTGTCGGCGTACTCGCGGTAGACGGCGAAGGCCGTCAGCAGGGCGATCGCCAGGACGGCGGAGAGGGAGCCGGTCAGGACGCGGTGGCGGCGGCTGATCCGGGCGGCGGCCCGGCGCTCGGCCTCGCGGGCGTCCAGGGCGGCGATGAGGAAGGAGCGCTCCAGGACGGTCAGCGCCGTATCGGACAGGTGGTCCGGGAAGAGTTCCTCGGCCCGGGCCAGCCGGGTGCCGCGGTAGAGGGCGCCCGGGTCGCGGTCGTGCTCCAGCCAGCCGCGCGCCGCCTCGGCGAGCATCCGGTGGTGGCGCAACCGCTCGCGGTCCCGCTCCAGCCAGTCGTGCAGCCGGGGCCAGCAGGTGATCAGCGCCTCGTGGGCGAGCTGGACTCCCTCCTCGTCGGCGGTCAGCAGCCGGGCCCGGGTCAGCCGCTCCACCACGGCCGGCAGCTCCGGGTCCGCCCACTCGTCCAGCTCGGCCCGGGTGAGCGGGCGGCGGGTGTCCGGGGTGCCCTGGCCGGGGACGACCATCCGCAGCAGCAGATGCCGGGCGAGACGCGCCCGGGCCGGCGTCAGATCGCCGTAGACCTCCTCGGCGCTCGCCGCGATCGCGCCCCGCAGCCCGCCCGCGGCCTGGTACCCGGCGAGGGTGAGCAGGCGGCCCTTGCGGCGGCGCCACGTCTCCAGGAGGACGTGCGAGAGCATCGGCAGGCCGCCGGGCTCGTCCTGGACCTCGTCCACCAGGCGGGCGGTCAGCGTCCGTTCGACGAGACACCCGGCCGCCTGGGCGGGCCCGACCACCGCCTCCCGCAGCTCCTCGGCGGTCATCGGGCCGAGCAGCAGCCCGGCGCCGCGCAGGGCGTCCGCGAGGCCGCGATGCTCGGCGCAGCGGGCGTAGAAGTCGGCGCGTACCGCGACCAGGACGCGCAGCCGGCTCGCCGGGGCGCGGGCGGCGAGCAGCAGGTCGACGAAGCGGGCGCGCTCGCCGGGGTCGCGGCAGAGGGTGAAGACCTCCTCGAACTGGTCCACGACCACCCAGCTCTCCGGCTCGTCCGGGGCGGGCCCCAGCAGGTGGCCGTAGGTCTCGGCGGGCGTCGGGCCCGGAGTGAGGATCCGCAGCGCCGCCGGATGGCCGCGCTCCGCGATCTCCCGCCGGAGCCGCGGGATCAGCCCGGCCCGCAGCAGGGAGGACTTGCCGCTGCCGGAGGGGCCGAAGAGCACGGCGAACCGGTGGTCGCAGACCAGCTCGCCCACCTCGTGGACCACCCGCTCGCGGCCGAAGAACAGGTGCTGGTGGTCGGGTTCGAAGCGGGCCAGGCCGCGATAGGGGGGCGGGGTGTCCTCGGGTTCCTCCCGGGGCGCCTGGTCGAGGCCGTCCCGGGCCTCCTTCCAGCGCGGCTCCCACTCTCCAGGATCGCCGTCGCAGGCCCGGACGTAGCCGAGCACCACGGCGAGCGAGGGCAGCCGTTCGCCGCCCGCGGCCTGGGCCAGGGTCGTCACCGAGAACCCCGCGGCCTGCGCCATGGTCCGGTACGACGGGGTCCCCGCCGTCCGGCGCAGCTCCCGCAGCTGATGCGCGAAGCGCTGCACGGCGCCGGCCTCGGGGTCCAGCGGTCTCTCGGGACGTCCCACGGGCCACCCACTTCCGTCCATCAGCTGAGAACGATGTCCAGGGGAGCCCAACCTACTTTTTGCGCCGATATGCCGTAAACCAACCTGGGATGTGAGGTCGGTGACGCCTCGATGACGTTGTTTTCCCTGATGGGAGGACGTGCCTTACAACTCTCCGGTTGACAGTTTGGACGCACCGCACCGGACATACCGGAGCGGAACACCCCCACCCCCGATTACTGGGAGAGCACCCGCATGTTCCAGACGTCCCGGAAGAAGTCCCGCGTCGGCAGGGCCGCCCTCGTCGTGGGCAGCGCCGCGGCCCTGGCCGTCGGTGTGGCGGGCAGCGCCTCGGCGCAGATCCTCCAGCCGCTGACCTCGGCGACCACACAGGCCTCCGCGTTCCAGATCAAGTACCAGCCGTACTTCGACTACGACGAGGACGGCTGTTACCCGGCGGCCGCCGTCGACGCCAACGGGACGCACAACGGCGGGCTCGACACCACCGGCACCACCGGCGGCGGCTGCAAGTCCAACCACCTCGGGCAGGCCAACACGTACGTGCGCTCCGCGTGCGACGCCACCTGGTGCGCGTACATGTACGCCCTCTACTTCGAGAAGGACCAGGGCACCGGCGGGCTCACCGGGCACCGCCACGACTGGGAGAAGGTCGTGGTCTGGCAGAAGCGCGGCGCCGAGACCCCCTCATACGTGTCCGTCTCCCAGCACAGCGGGTTCGAGACGAAGGCCTTCGGCTCCATCGAGCGCGACGGCAACCACGCCAAGGTCGTCTACCACCTGGACGGAGCGGCGACCCACGACTTCCGCTTCGCCAAGACGGGCGAGGTCCCGGAGGCCTGGGGCAACAAGCAGTGGGACGCGCCCGACCTGGTGTCGATGAGCAAGATGAAGACGGTCTGGCCGAAGGCGTTCAACACGCTGTGGAACTTCGACTGGTCGGGCATCGACGCCGGTCAGGGCGCCACCGGCGCCAACTTCCCGCTGCAGGACTTCGGCAGCCACTTCAAGGACGGGCTGCAGAAGGCCAAGCCCTCCGCGATCTCCTCGTTCAACCCGAACCTCGCGCTCTGACCCGCGAGGCACATGCCGCGGCCGCCGACGCAGACTCCCCCCTTCGCGTCGGCGGCCGCTTCCCGTTGTTCC
>NZ_JBEYVC010000068.1:0-51279 GCF_040643855.1 Streptomyces sp. NPDC047072
TCACCGCGCTGGAGCTGCGCGGGCTGGACCAGGAGACGCTGGAGCAGCACTACGGCGAGCCTGTCGGGTCAGTCGGTCTGCCGCGGCCGCCGCTGCGACCACCACAGCCCGGCCCCGCCCGCCGTCAGCAGCATCGCGCCCGCCGCGCCCAGCGGCAGCATGACCCGCTCGCTGCCGGTCTTCGGCAGCGCGTCGCCGCCCGGCGCCACGGGCTTGTTGTCGGTCCCCAGCAGCAGCGGGGTGGCCGGGGCGTTCGGCGTCGGGTTCGTGGTCCCGAAGGGAACCGGACCCTGCTGCCAGAACGTCTTCTTTCCGTCACTCGTCTGCACCGGAAGACAGATCTTGCCGGTCTTGCTGAGATCGAATGTCGCGTCCACGTCGTACGACTCCGACTTACCGGCCGCGAGATTGTCGATGGCGCAGGCGAAACCGCTGTTCGAGCCCTCCGGCAGATCCTTTTCCGCAATCGGAGAGCAGCCTTGAACGTTTTTGACCGTCATGCCGTCGAAACCGACGACCAAAAGCCTGATCTTTCCGCTGTCCTTGGTCCCCTCGTTCTTCACCGACGCGGTGAGCGCGGTCTCCTGCGAACTGTTGTCGACGTCGATCTGCGACGGCAGCGTCGTCGTCAGCTTGACACCGGCCGGTGCCGCGTCAACGGCTTTTCCCCCCTTGCCACTTGCGGGTCCTTCGTCCGCCGCGGCGGTGAACGGAAGGATCATCACCGCCGAGAAAGACGCTGTGACCAGCGTTCCGGCGATGGTCGTCATACGACGAGAACTCATGTTCGTCCCCCTTGGCTGCGCCTGAATTCGCAGTACTGGAAGAGGTACCACAAGATTTCTCCGCACTATGCTGGTACGGCGCGAAGTGTGACCATTGTGTTGAAGTAGTGTTGACCGGGGCGGCGTTGAGGGGGTGCAGCGGATTGCCGGGGAATACGGGAAACACGAGGAGCGGCGGAGTTCCAGGGCTTCTGGTGACCGGACGTTATCGCCTGGTCGAGAGTATCGGTCAGGGGGGAATGGGGCGGGTGTGGCGGGCCGCCGACGAAATGCTCGACCGGCAGGTGGCCGTCAAGGAGATGCGCATCGACGGCCTCGACGCGGAGGACACCCGCACCCGGCGTGAGCGGACGCTGCGCGAGGCCAGGGCCACGGCCCGGATCGACCACCCGAACGTCGTACGGGTCTACGACGTGGTGGACGAGGGCGAACGCCTGTGGATCGTCATGGAGTTGGTCCGGGGCCGCTCCCTGGAACGGATCATGGTGGAGGACGGTCCGCTGGGGCCCGCGGAGACCGCGCGCATCGGACTCGGGCTGGTGGAGGCGCTGCGGCAGGTCCATGCGCGCGGGGTGCTGCACCGGGACATCAAACCCGGGAACGTCCTCGTGGAGTCCGGGGAGCGGGGCGGACGGCGGGTCGTCCTCACGGACTTCGGGATCGCGGCGATGCAGGACGCGAAGGCGCTCACGATGGTGGGGATGCTGGTCGGCTCGCCGGACTACATGGCGCCGGAGCGGATCGCCGGGCGACCGCAGGGGCCTCCGTCCGACATCTGGTCCCTCGGCGCGACCCTGTGCGCGGCGCTCGGCGGCCGCTCCCCCTTCTCCCGCGACACCACCCTCGCGACGCTGCACGCGGTGCTGTACGAGGAGCCCCAACTCCCGTCATCGGCGGGCCCGCTGACCGACATCCTCGCCGCGCTCCTGGAAAAGGACCCGACCGTACGCCCGGCCCTGGAAGACCTCCACGCCGCCCTCCGCCCGATCGCGTTCCCGGCTTCGACACCGACGATGCCGGTGGGCGGGGGAGAGGGCGTGGGGTCGAGTGCCGGTGATCTGATCGAGACGGATTCGGGAGCGGCACGCGCGAGGGAGGAGGCCGAGCGTCCGGGACGTCGGGCAGGCCGGGGGATTCGGGGCGGTGGACCTGAGCGGGAGACGCCGCCGGCGGCCGGTGTGGGTCCGGAGCCGGGGGCGGAGATCGGGGTGCCGGTGCCGGCGGGGGCCGAGTCGCCTGGCGCACCGGGGTCGTCAGCGGGGGTGCCCGTCGCGTCGGCGGACTCGCGAGGCGTCACGGAGGAGGCCGAGGGGCGGGCCGCGCAGGACCCGTCGGCTGAACCGGCCGCTGCCTCGGAGGCGGCCCCTCCGTCTCCGTGGACACCGAGGGAACTGCCCACACCGGCCTATCTGGGGGCCGGGCTCGTACGGGCGGTACGCGATCCACGGGTGCCGGATGCGGGCGGTGAACCGGGGCCGGTGTCCGAGCCCGTGCGGACACCTGAGCTCGGCACGAGGACAGAGGCGCCGTCGGGTGCGGAGGTCCTTCCCCCCGGAGGAGGCGAGGCCGGGCCTTCTGCCGTGCAGGGTGATGTCGAGCCCACCGCGTCGGAGGGCCAGGCCGGGCCGGGCTCTCCCGAGAGCGAACCCGCCGATGCCGTCCCCGCAGACGCCGTACCGAACGGGCCCGCTGACTCAGACACCCACCGCACTCCTCCACACACCCCACCCGAAGGGTTCCGACAGGTCACGGAGGCACCCGACGCAAGAATCCAACCCGCGGCCCTGGGGGAGCCGTCCGTGCCGTCCGCGAGCGCCTCCAGCGAAGCTGCCTCGGCCGAACCGTTTGTGCCGCCTGAGCCCCAGGCCGCCGGTGCTTCCGTCGAGCCGTTCGTGTCGCGGGAGACCCAGGCCGCCGGTGCTTCTAGGGGAGCCGCGTCCGCGGAACCGTCCGTGCCGTCCGCGAGCGCCTCCAGCGAAGCTGCCTCGGCCGAACCGTTTGTGCCGCCTGAGCCCCAGGCCGCCGGTGCTTCCGTCGAGCCGTTCGTGCCGCGGGAGACCCAGGCCGCCGGTGCTTCTAGGGGAGCCGCGTCCGCGGAGCCGTCCGTGCCGCCCGCCTCTCAGGCTGCCAGCGCCCCCAGGGGAGCCGCCTCCGCCGAGCCGTTCGTGCCGCCCGCCTCTCAGGCCGCGAGCGCCTCCACGGAAGCCGCCTCCGGCGAGCGCTCGGAGGTCCGTTCCGAGACGCCGTCCGGGAATTCCGCGGCGGCCGCGCTCCGCGCCTCCGTACCCACCGCGAGCCACCCCGTGGCCAGCGCTCCCACTCAGGACTCCCTGACCGCCGGCGCCCCCACCGAGCACTTCCCGGGCCCGGAGGCCCCGACCCGCGACAGTCTGGCCTCCGCCCCCACCCGAGCCACCCCCCGACGCCCCGGCGTCTCCCTGGCCCGCGCGAAGCCGGTCCCCGAACAACGCCCGCCAGCCGCCCAGGACTTGGAAACCCCCACCCCCGCCACGCCCGGCACCGACCGAGACACCAACGCGCCCCAAGCCCTGGCTCCCGACGCGGGCGCAGGTCAACTCCCCGCCTCCGGTACAGGATTTGCCGCGGGCGCGGGCCAAGCCTTGCTACCAGGCACCAGCCCTGAGGCCGGCGCGGGCCAACTCTCCAGCTCCGGCGCAGGCCGTGACGCGGGCGCGGGCCAAGCCCTGCTACCCGGCACCGGCCCTAAGGCCAGCCCGGGTCAACTCCCCGGCCCCGGCGTCAGCCGTGACGCCGGCGCGGGCCAAGCCCTGCTACCCCGCACCGGCCCCGACGTGGGCGCCGGTCAACTCCCCGGCCCCGGCGCCAGCCGTGACGCCGGCGCGGGCCAAGTCCTGCTACCCCGCACCGCCCCCGACGCCGGCGCGGGTCAACTCCCCAGCTCCAACACAGGCCGTGCGGGCGCAGACGCAGGCGAAGCCCCGGCCTCCGGCACCGGCCCCGATCCACGCCAAGCCCCGGCCTCCGGCACCGCCCCAGACACCCCCACAAACACCCACCCCGACACCGACACCGGCCCCGGAATCCCCGACCCCACCAACACCCCCAACTCCTCCCTCCTCCTAGGCCCCCACCCCCTCCGCACACCCCCACCCCACACCGCCCACCCCCACCGCCGCACCGCGATCCTCGTCGCCCTGGCCGCCGCCATCACCGCGGGCGCGGTCGTCGTCGCCGTCCTCCTGATGAACGGCTCGCCCGACGACAACCGTGCGAACCCGTCGACGTCGATCCCACCGTCCGCCTCCGCCTCCACCACCGGCCCCTCACCCACCGTCGAGGGCACCTCCAGGCCGCCCCTCCCGCCCGGCACCCGCAACGAGTCCGGGCTGTTCACCTGGATCCCGCCCGACGGCTGGAAGCGGACGGTCTTCAGCGGGTCGTACGTGCGCTACACCTCACCCGACGGCACCCAGGAGATCTGGGGCCGGGCGAGCATGGCCACCAAGAACTCCACCCTCCTGCAGAACTGGGAGCAGGAAGAGGCCACCCACACCAGCAAGGGCCAGGGCTACCGCAGGATCCGGCTGGAGGAGACCACCTTCCAGGACCGGCCCGCCGTCGCCTGGGAGTACACGGTCACCACGCAGGGCGAACCCTGGCACGCCCGCCTCCTCGGCTTCCGCAAGGGCAGAATGTCGTACGAGATCAGCACCTGGTACCAGGCCGACACGGAGAGCACGGCCGTGCCGACGTACGAGAAGGTCCGCGACAGCTTCACCGCCCTCTGAAGTTCTCTGAAAAGCAGAACGGGCCCCGCGGCACACGCCACGGGGCCCGATACCGGGAAGGTCAGCCCACGGACACCTTGTCCGTCGCCTCGCCCTCACCGCCCGCGCTCGCCACCGCGACCGCCGAACGCCCGCCCCCGACCCGCTCCTTGACCACCGCGACGACCAGCACCCCCGCCGCGACGAGCAACGACAACAGCACGGTCGTACGCCCGTCGTGCTCCGTGTCGGTCAGCATGTAGCCGAGGACGAACACGATCAACGCGGCCGTCGCCCACGTCAGATACGGGTACAGCCACATCTTCACGACCAGCTTCTCCGGCGCCTCGGCCTGGATGATCCGCCGCATCCGCAGCTGCGAGGCGCAGATGACCAGCCACACGAACAGGGCGACCGCGCCTGAGGAGTTGACCAGGAAGAGGAAGATCTTGTCGGGCGAGAGGTAGTTGAAGAAGACGGCGACGAAACCGAAGACCACGGACGCGAGGATCGCGGCCATCGGTACGCCCCGGGAGTTGACGCGCGCGAACGACTTCGGCGCGTCCCCCCGCTCGCCGAGCGAGAAGGCCATCCGGGAGGCCGTGTAGAGGCCGGAGTTGAGACAGGACAGCACCGAGGTCAGCACGATGAAGTTCATGATCTGACCGGCGTGCGCGATACCGAGCGAGTCCAGGGCGGCGACGTAGGACCCCTCGTCGGCGATGGACTTGGAGTCCCACGGCAGCAGCGTGACGACGACGAAGATCGAGCCCAGGTAGAAGACGGCGATCCGCCAGATCACGCTGTTGGTGGCCTTGGTGACGGCCTGCTGCGGGTTCGCGGTCTCGCCCGCGGCGAGCGTGACGATCTCGCTGCCCATGAAGGAGAAGACGACCAGCAGGACACCGGTGAGGATCGCGCCCGCGCCGTTCGGCAGGAACCCGCCGTGCCCGGTGAGGTTGGAGAAGCCCGCCTGGTCCGCGTCGACGCCCGGCAGCACACCGAACACGGCCAGCAGGCCGATCACGATGAACGCGCCGATCGCCACGACCTTGATCCCGGCGAACCAGAACTCGAACTCGCCGTAGGAGCCCACGGACACGAGGTTGGTGGCGGTGAGCACGATCATCACGATCAGCGCCCAGCCCCACTGCGGTACGGCCGGGATCCAGCCCTCCAGGATCTTGGCGCCGGCGGTGGCCTCCACCGCGAGCACCACGACCCAGAAGAACCAGTACAGCCAGCCGATGGAGAAGCCGGCCCAACGGCCGAGCGCGCGGTCGGCGTGCGCGGAGAACGAGCCGGAGGTGGGGTTGGCCGCCGACATCTCGCCGAGCATCCGCATCACGAGGACGACGAGCAGACCGACGAGGGCGTACGACAGGAGGATGCCGGGGCCCGCGGTGGCGATGCCCGAGCTGGAGCCGACGAAGAGACCGGCACCGATGACGCCGCCGATGGCGATCATCGAGAGATGGCGGTCCTTGAGTCCGGCCTGGAGACCAGTCATGGGGGGAATTCCTTCGCGCCAGGTGGGGGAGTGGCGTACGAGCGGCGTACGAGTCGGTCCAGTGAATCGGAGGTTAAGTAATTCGTGAACCTCTGAATCCAGATCGTTACTTGAGGTTTCCTTGAGGTTCCATGGTGGCCTGCAGAGTTTTCCGGGCCGACACCCGAGGCTGCTGCCCCGAAACAGCCATGTCACACTCATCCCATGCGCGTGTATCTCGGCTCCGACCATGCGGGCTTCGAACTCAAGAACCACCTCGTCGACTGGCTGAAGGCGGCCGGTCACGACCCGGTGGACTGCGGCCCCCACATCTACGACGCCCAGGACGACTACCCGCCGTTCTGCCTCCGCGCCGCGGAGCGGACGGCGGCGGACCCCGACGCCCTCGGCATCGTGATCGGCGGCTCCGGCAACGGCGAGCAGATCGCGGCGAACAAGGTCAAGGGCGTGCGCGCGGCCCTCGCGTGGAGCGAGGAGACCGCGGCGCTCGGGCGTCAGCACAACAACGCCAACGTCGTGGCCATCGGCGGGCGCATGCACACCACGGAGGAGGCGACGAAGTTCGTCGAGACCTTCCTCGGCACGCCGTTCTCCGGTGACGAGCGCCACGCCCGCCGTATCGAGATGCTGGCCGACTACGAGACGACCGGCGACCTGCCCCCGATCCCGGCCCACCACCCCCAGCAGTAGTTCGCAGCCGGAGGACGGCCGACGAGGAAAGACGGACGACGAGGAAAGAGGGGCCCGTGCCTGAGGGGCACACCATTCACCGGCTGGCGCAGGACTACGGCGCCAGGTTTCTCGGCACGGCACCCCGCGTCACCAGCCCCCAGGGCAAGTTCTCCGACGCCGCCGCCCTGCTCGACGGCTCCGAGCTGACCCGTACCGAGGCGCACGGCAAGCACCTCTTCCTCGGCTTCCGCGACAGCGACTGGGTCCACATCCACCTCGGCCTCTTCGGCAAGGTCGCCTTCGGCGACGCCCCCGCGCCCCCGCCCACGGACACCGTCCGGCTGCGGCTCGCGAACAGCACGGCGTACGTCGATCTCCGCGGCCCCACGACCTGCGCGCTGATCACCCCCGACGAGAAGCGGGCGATACACGACCGCCTCGGCCCGGACCCGCTGCGCGAGGACGCCGACCCGCGCGCCGCCCACCGGCGGATCTCCCGCAGCCGTACGACGATCGCGGCCCTGCTGATGGACCAGAAGGTCATCGCCGGCGTCGGCAACGTCTACCGCGCCGAGGTCCTCTTCCGGCACCGCGTCGACCCGTACCGCGCGGGCAAGGACATCACCCCCGCCGAGTGGGACGCGATCTGGGCCGACCTCGTCGACCTGATGCGCGAGGGCGTCCGCAACAACCGCATCGACACGGTCCGCCCCGAGCACACCCCGGAGGCGATGGGCCGCCCGCCCCGCGTCGACGACCACGGCGGCGAGGTCTACGTGTACCGCAGGGCGAACCTGCCCTGTCACATCTGTGGCGGCGAGATCCGCACCGCCGATCTCGCCGCCCGCAACCTCTTCTGGTGCCCCGGCTGCCAGAAAGCCTGACGCCCGGCCAGAAGCCGTAAGGTCCGACGCCTGACTAGAACCCGTGCGGCAGCCAGGGCGCCACCGCCGCCCCGAACGCCACCGTCGCCTCCGTCAACGCCCCCTGCCGTACCTCCCGCACCAGTCCGGCGGTCGCCAACGAGGAGAGGCTCACGCCACCGAGGTACGCGGCCGCCAACTCCCGTACGGACAGGGCGAGATCGGCCGAGTCCGTCGTACGGGAGCAGGACGCGCCCTTGGCGTCGCCGCTCAGGCGCCAACGCCCGCTGTTCCAGGGGCAGAAGGCGTCCTCGACCTCCAACACGACGTCCACCGGCGCCTGGTAGGTCCGCGCCTCCAGGGCCGCCCCGACGTCGACCAGGCGGACGTGCAGGGAGTCCCGGAGCAGGAGTCCGCAGCGGCGCAGGTCGGAGGCGAGGTACTGCCACGGCTCGTCGACCGGGCGGCGCCGCGCGTCGATCCGGCTCGTGAGGTCGAGGTCGAACAGGAAGCGCCACAGCGCGGCGTGCGCCGGGGCGTCCAGCGCGTCGAGGTCCGAGAGGACGACCGTGCCCTTGGGCCCGGCGGGCTCCCAGTCCGCCTTCACGCGGTAGCGGACGTACCCGACGACCTCGCCGTCCCGCTCCGCGACCACGCACTGCAGCGGCGAGGCGCCGTCCCGCTCGCTCTCCGGGTCGAGCAGCCACAGCTTCTCCCAGCCGGGGATCCGGGCCACCATGCCCGGCCGCCCGGGCACCAGACGCGCGTACACCGCCTCGCACGCCTCCAGCACGTCGGCGGGCGCCGCGTACCGCAGCCGTACGGCGTCGGTGCCGGGCGGCACGGTGAGCCGGACCCGGGTCGTGTCGATGTCGGCGTTGAGATGGAAGGTGGCGGCGGCGTACCCGAACCGGCCGTAGATGGCCGGTTCCGACGCCGTCAGGACGGCCAGCGGCTCGCCCCAGGCGCGGACGTCGTCCAGCTGGCGGCGCATCATCGAGGTCAGCACACCGCGCCTGCGGTGCGTGCCGGCCACGCTGACCATGGTGACGCCCGCCGCCGGCACCGAGGCGCCGCCCGGCACGGTGAGCCGGAAGGAGAACGCCCCCGCCGTGCCGACGCACAGGTCACCGTCCCAGGCGCCGATCGAGCGGTCCCGTTCGGTGAGTTCGCGCCACAGCGCCTGCTCCTCGGCCGACTCCGCGACCCCGCCAAAGGCACGGACCAGGCCGTCGTACCACTGGTCCCAGTCATCCTGTTCGAGCACCCGCAAGTCAGTCCCCATGAACCATGCCTACCAGGGCATTGCGGGACGAGCGAGGGAATTTCTCCTTGGCGGCGACGCGACGGCCCCCGGTGAAGTTCACTGTGAAGTTGAACCTCGGACGGGGGACAAGTGGGACCTCCCGTGCCAAGCAGCTGGTCCGATGGATAGGGTCCCGAACTAATGGCAGCAGGACGAGAGCGGCGCGCGGAAGCCGAGACGTTCACGGCCCGGTTGAGAATGCAGTGGCACCGGGCCCGCGTCGGCGTGCGCAGAAGCGCCGTGGACTACTTCCGCGGCGACGGCTCGGACTGGGTCGCGCTCGCGGGTCTGCTGCTCACGATCCCGCTGATCGCCGCCGTCACGCTGATGAACGAGGTGTGGTGCTCCCCGGCCGCGCTGGTCCTCCCGATCGTCGCCGGCGGCCTGCTGCTGCGCCCGGCGAGCCTGCTCGGGCTGTACGCGGCCGCGGCCACCGCGCTGATCGTGGAGTCGGTGCAGCTCGGGCCGTACACCGAGGGGCCCTCGCGGGTCACACCGGGTGTGGTCCTGGTCGTGGCCGCCTGCGGGTTCTTCGGGCTGCTGATCGCGCAGTTCCGCAGCCGGGTCGGCGTGCCCTGGCGGCGTGGCGGAACCATGCTGTTCGACCTGCGCGAACGCATCCGCGTGCAGAGCAAGCTGCCGACGCTGCCGCCCGGCTGGCACCGCGAGATGGCGCTGCGGCCGGCGGGCGGCCAGTCGTTCTCCGGTGACTTCGTCGTCGCGGCGCGGACCAACGGCGGCCGGACCATGGAGGTCGTCCTCACGGACGTCTCCGGCAAGGGCATGGACGCGGCGTCGCGTGCGCTGCTGCTGTCGGGCGCGTTCGGCGGACTGTTGGGTTCCCTGCCCCCGCACGCGTTCCTGCCGGCCGCGAACGGCTATCTGCTGCGGCAGGACTGGGACGAAGGTTTCGCCACGTCCATCCACCTCGTCCTCGACCTGGACTCGGGCGACTACGAGTTGTACTCCGCGGGGCATCCGCCGGGCCTTCAGCTGAGCTCGGGCAGCGGCCGCTGGGAGGAGAAGGCAGCGGAGGGGCCGCTTCTCGGTGTGTACGACGGCGCGCAGTTCGACCCTGTGAAGGGCTCGCTGCGGCCCGGTGACGTGTTGATGCTGTTCACAGACGGTCTGGTGGAGACGTCCGACCGCGACATAGTGGAGGGCATCGACCGCCTCACCGGCGAGGCGGACCGCTATGTCGCCGGCGGCTTCCACGGCGCGGCCTGGCACCTCATCGAGGCGGTCGCGAAGGACGTCAACGACGACCGGGCGCTGCTGCTGATCAGCCGCGAAGGGCACGCGTCGGTCCGGGTGTAGTCGCCCCGCCGGGTGGGGTTTCCCCCCGGGCCCATCCGCCGGCCGACCTCATCGCCCCGGGCCACCCCCGATCCGTACGTTCGAGAGGACGACGCAACGGATCGAAGGGCCCCCGCCGTGCCAGCCGCCTGGGCCGTAGAACTGCACGGAGTGACCCGCCGCTACGGGCGGGGTTCCTCCGCCGTCCACGCCCTGCGCGGTATCGACCTCACCCTCCCGCCCGGCACGTTCGCCGTCTGGCCTCCGCGATCACCCCGATCGTGCTCGCCATGGCCTTCTCGTCGGTCCTCGTCTTCATGCACACCAGCGAGGACCGCGTCACCGAGAAGCAGCAGCGCGCGGGCATCCTCGCCGACCACATCGTCACCGCCGACCCGGGGCTGGCCCCGGACGCCGTACGACAGGCCGAGCGCGCCCCCGAAGTCACCGCCGCCGTGGGCCTGTTGCGCACCTCGGTGCTGGTGCCCGCGTCGGACGGCTCGCTCGCCTCGGCCTCAGCACAGGGCGTCATCGGCACGGCCCACGACCTGGACGCCGTACAGGACTTGGACGTGCGCCAAGGCCAACTGGCCCTGAAAGCCGGGGAGATCGCGGTCGACGCCACCGTCGCCGACAACGCCGACCGCGCCGTCGGCGACCGCCCCCCCGGTCCGCCTCCCCGACGGCACCCGCGCCGAGCCCCGGATCGTGGCCACGTACGGCCGCGGCCTGGGCCTCGCCCAGGTGACGATGGCCCGCGCCGACCTCGCACCCCACGTCAGCAGCGCCTACGACACCGAACTGTGGACCAAGGACGACTACACCACCGCCCAGTCCGTCGACCGCGCGCTCAACGCCTGGGCGAACAACGTCATGGCGGCCGTCCTCGGCGGCTTCGCGGCCGTCGCCGCCGTCAACACGCTGGTGATGACCGTCCTCGCCCTCCCCCACGCTCGAACAACCTCGCGCGGGGGGACCCCCATCGCGAACTCGGCACGCTCCGCCTCATCGGCTCCACCCGCCGCCAGGTGCTGCGCATGGTCCGCTGGGAGGCCCTCCTGGTAGCCCTCGCCGGCATCGTCCTCGGCACGGCGATCGCCCTGGCCACGCTGGTGCCGATGACGAAGGGGCTGACGGGGGAGGGGCCGTACATCCCGCCCCTGGTCTACGGCCTCTTCGCGGGCGCGACCGTGGCGCTCGGGCTGACCGCGGTCACCCTTCCCGCCCGCGCCGCGCTCCGGGCGGAGACACTGGACGGGTGACGCACACCGGACGACTCACCCTGGCCGAGGTCGAGGCCACCGCCCGCGCCGCCCACGAGGGCCAGACCGACAAGGCGGGCCGGCCCTACGCCGAACACCTGAGCGCGGTCGCCGAGGGAGTCCGCGCGCGGGGCGGCGACGAGGAGCAGATCGCGGCGGCCTGGCTGCACGACGCCGTCGAGGACGACGCGCTCTCCGCGCACTGGCTGGAGGAGGCGGCCCTGAGCCGCCGTACGAAGGACATCGTGCTCGCCGTCACCAAGCGGGCCGGGGAGCCGCCGGAGGCGTACGCCGGGCGCATCCTCGTCACCCCGGGCGCGCTCCTGGTCAAGGAGGCGGACCTGGCGCACAACGCGGACCCCGAGCGCCTCGCCGTGCTCGACGGGGCGACCAGGGCGCGGCTGACCGAGAAGTACGCCAGGATGCGCGCGCTGCTCGGTGTCCCTACGCGTTGACCTTCTGACGCGGGGCCGGCACCACGGGCGGGATCCGCTCGGGGACCGCGTCGGGCTTGAACGCCCACTTCATGTCGGGCTCCATCACACACCGGAAGAGTCGCCGTACCGGCGCGGTGCACAGCGCGGTGACGGCGAGCGCGGCGAGGGCGCTCACGAAGAGCTCGCCGAGCGGGCGGTGCAGCCAGGCGCGGTCGAACCAGCCCGCGTACTCGGCGGCCTTGATCAGGAAGCCGTGCAGCAGATAGCCGTAGAGCGTGCCCGCGCCGAGCGCGGTGCACCACAGCCGCCGGCCCGGCACCCAGGCGAAGAAGCAGGCCGTCAGCAGCAGCGAGCAGGCGAACATCGCCAGGACCATCAGCGGGCCCGTCCACCAGGGCGCGCCCAGCTGCTGCACGGCGTCCCGGTGGAAGAACCACTCGACGTCCATGCGCGGCACCGCCCACCAGCCGACGGCGAGCGCGGCCGCGAACACCGGCACCGCCGCGACCCGCACCGAGCGCCGGCGCACCAGCCGGAAGTGCTCGGGCTTCAGCACCAGGCCCAGGACGAAGTACGGCAGGAACTGCAGCACCCGCTGGAGGTCCAGGTCGTCGCCGATGTCCGGAGTCACGGACGCCAGCATCGCGATGCCGAGCGCGAGCGGCAGCGGCCACCGCACGACCTTCCAGACCGGGGTGGTCAGCCGCCAGACGAACAGGGCGACCAGGAACCAGGTCAGGAACCACGGGTCGAGGAGGCTGATCTCCATGCCGGGGTCGTGGCCGCCGTAGCGCTGGAAGAGGGCGTACGCCGTCTCGAAGACGACGTACGGCACGGCGACACCGGTGACCAGCCGCCGCAGTCGGTCGGGGCGCATGTCGAAGCCGCGCGAGAAGAACCCGGAGATCACGATGAACGCCGGCATGTGGAACATGTACACGACCGTGTACACGCCCTCCAGGATCCGGCTGTCGTCCTTGATCGGTTCCCAGGAGTGGGCGACGGCCACCAGGACGATCGCGAGGTACTTGGCGTTGTCGAAGAAGGGGTCGCGCTGCTCGGCCCGCGGCGGGCGCGGACGGGGGACGGCGTCGGCGGCGGCTGAAAACATCTGAGGCACCTTAGACCCGGCTGTGTGTTTCCGTAAAACCCGCTTGACGGCTCCCCGTTGTTCACTCACGGTGTCATCCCGGGGCGTCCGCAGGGGGGTTCGCACCGAAATGATCCGGCCATCGCGGCCACCCCGGGTATCGGCCTGGCCAAACGTTGGCTCACCGGCCGCATATGCGGGCCGCGTTGGTGGCACGATGGTTCTGGCGGGGGTGCGCGGGGTCGCGTCCCCGGGCCGGGAGCGGACCGACCGAGGGTGTGATCAGTTGTGGCCATTTCACTGTCAGTGGTGCTGCTGTTGGGGATCATCCTGGTGGTGTTGATGCGGGGCGGCTCCATCAAGGCGGGACCCGCCATCGTCGCCGTGCTCTTCGGCTTCTTCCTCGCCTCGACCGGCATGGCCGACGACATCCAACGCTTCCTGGACTCGATAGCGGACACCATCAACTCGATCCAGTTCTAGCCCCGCACCACCCGGCGAAGAACCACAAAGACCTCCGGCCCGACCCCTCGAAGGGGACCGGGCCGGAGGCCTTGTCAGAGCGGGCGACGGGAATCGAACCCGCGTAGCTAGTTTGGAAGACTAGGGCTCTACCATTGAGCTACGCCCGCACGGAGCGCGCCGCAGATCGGTGACCGCGGCACTGGAGCATCCTAGCGGGTCGTCCCCCCTCGCCGCACACCCGGTTAATAGGGCGGCCGTGCCCCCCCCGCGGGCATGTACCCTACGTGTCGCACCAGACGGGGTGTGGCGCAGCTTGGTAGCGCGTCCGCTTTGGGAGCGGAAGGCCGTGGGTTCAAATCCCGCCACCCCGACCATCTGATCATCCGGATCGTCTCCAGTGATCGCCTTTGGGGCGTGTCGCCGCTGCCGTTACTATGCAAGCTGCACGCCCGTGTGTCTCTCCTCTGATGAAGTCCTCCGGGCGGCTAATCCGCAGGGTCGGTCTGGCCCCGGCGGAATCCAAGATGTCAGCCACAAGGAGACCGAACCGTGAAGAGCGCCGTGGAGACCCTGAACCCGACCCGGGTTCGGCTCAGCATCGAGGTGCCCTTCGAGGAGCTCAAGGACAGCCTCGACGCGGCGTACAAGAAGATCAACCAGCAGGTCACGGTGAAGGGCTTCCGCAAGGGCAAGATCCCCGCGCGCGTCATCGACCAGCGGTTCGGCCGCGGTGCGGTCCTGGAGGAGGCCGTCAACGACGCGCTTCCGAAGTTCTACACCGAGGCGGTCAACGAGGCCGAGATCGACGTCCTCGGCCAGCCCGAGGTCGACATCACGGAGCTGAAGGACGGCGAGACGCTGAACTTCACCGCCGAGGTCGACGTCCGCCCCGCCCTGGAGCTTCCCGAGGACTTCTCCTCCATCGAGGTCGAGGTCGACGCCGTCGAGGTCACCGAAGAGGACATCGACAAGTCCGTCGAGCAGCTCCGCGAGCGCTTCGCCTCCACCTCCCCGGTCGAGCGCGCCGCCGAGGACGGCGACGTCGTCACCATCGACCTGGAGGCCAAGGTCGACGGCGAGGTGCTGGAGGACGGCATCGCGTCCGGCGTCTCCTACACCATCGGCTCCGGCGAGCTCCTCGAGGGCATCGACGACGCCGTGAAGGGCCTGGAGGCCGGTGGCGAGGCCACCTTCACCTCCGAGCTCAAGGGCGGCTCCGCGGCCGGCAAGGAGGCCGAGGTCACCGTCAAGGTCAGCCAGGTCGCCGCCCGCGAACTGCCCGAGCTGGACGACGAGTTCGCGCAGCTCGCCTCCGAGTTCGACACCCTCGACGAGCTGAAGGCCGACAGCCGCAAGCGCCTCGAGAACATGAAGCAGTACGACCAGGCCACCCAGGCCCAGGAGCGCGTCCTGGAGAAGCTCCTGGACCTCGTCGAGGTGCCCGTCCCCGAGAAGCTCCTCGAGGACGAGATCAACACCCGCAAGCACAACCTGGAGCACCACCAGCTCGGCCAGATGGGCCTCGACCTCGAGAAGTACCTCGAGATCCAGGGCAAGACCGCCGAGGAGTTCGACACCGAGACCAAGGACGCCGCGGTCAAGGGCATCAAGACCCAGTTCGTCCTCGACGAGCTGGTCAAGCGCGAGAAGCTGAACGTCAACCAGGAGGAGCTCACCGAGCACCTCATGCGCCGTGCGGCCTCCTCCGGCATGTCCCCCGACCAGTTCGCCCAGGCGGTCGTCGAGGGCGGCCAGGTCCCGCTGCTCGTCGGCGAGGTCGCCCGCGGCAAGGCCCTCGCGGTCGTCGTCGAGTCCGCCACGGTCAAGGACACCAACGGCGAGATCGTCGACCTGGACGACGAGGAAGAGGAGACCGAGGCGACCGACGGCGAGACCGTCGAGGCCCCGGCCGCCGAGGACAAGCCCGAGGCCTGACGCCTACGGCGCCTCTGAAGGACGTACGACGGGCTCTGGGGAGTGAGACAACCCAGGGCCCGTCTTGTCATACCCCAGGGGCAGCACACCCAGGGGCGCGGGGAACTGCGCGACAAGCCTCCACGCACCCGCAGCCGCCCACAGACCCTCACCGCCACGGCGACTAGGCGGCGGCCCCCTCTACGCCCCCGGCGAACAGCCCCGTATCAGGGATTCCCCGAAGGGACCCGCGCGTTAGGGTCCATGAATACGAGGGCAGTGGAGTCCCGATCGGCTCCCTCCCGAAGGGAAACGCGAAGACGGCCCGGCGCCGTCGTAAGACGAGCAGGTGGATACGTGACGAATCTGATGCCCTCCGCCGCCGGCGAGCCTTCCATCGGCGGTGGCCTCGGCGACCATGTCTACAACCGGCTGCTCAACGAGCGGATCATCTTCCTCGGCCAGCCGGTCGACGACGACATCGCGAACAAGATCACCGCACAGCTGCTGCTCCTTGCCGCCGACCCCGACAAGGACATCTACCTCTACATCAACAGCCCGGGCGGTTCGATCACGGCCGGCATGGCGATCTACGACACCATGCAGTACATCAAGAACGACGTGGTGACCATCGCCATGGGCCTCGCCGCCTCCATGGGCCAGTTCCTGCTCAGCGCGGGCACCCCCGGCAAGCGCTTCGCGCTGCCGAACGCCGAGATCCTGATCCACCAGCCCTCCGCCGGTCTCGCCGGCTCGGCCTCGGACATCAAGATCCACGCCGAGCGGCTGCTGCACACCAAGAAGCGCATGGCCGAACTCACCTCGCAGCACACCGGCCAGACGGTCGAGCAGGTCACCCGCGACTCGGACCGCGACCGCTGGTTCGACGCCTTCGAGGCCAAGGAGTACGGCCTCATCGACGACGTGATCGCCACGGCCGCCGGTATGCCGGGCGGCGGCGGCACCGGGGCCTGACCCCCTGGAGCCCCTCAGCCGACCGCCCAAGCCCCTAGGAGACAGACAGTGAACGACTTCCCCGGCAGCGGCCTCTACGCCCGCACCGAGGCCGAGTACACCGGCCCGCGGGCCGAGTCCCGGTACGTGATCCCCCGCTTCGTCGAGCGCACCTCGCAGGGCATCCGCGAGTACGACCCGTACGCGAAGCTCTTCGAGGAGCGCGTGATCTTCCTCGGCGTGCAGATCGACGACGCCTCCGCCAACGACGTCATGGCGCAGCTGCTGTGCCTGGAGTCGATGGACCCCGACCGGGACATCTCGGTCTACATCAACAGCCCCGGCGGCTCCTTCACGGCGCTGACGGCCATCTACGACACGATGCAGTTCGTGAAGCCCGACATCCAGACGGTCTGCATGGGCCAGGCGGCCTCCGCCGCCGCGATCCTGCTGGCCGCCGGTACGCCGGGCAAGCGCATGGCGCTGCCGAACGCGCGCGTGCTGATCCACCAGCCCTACAGCGAGACCGGCCGCGGCCAGGTCTCCGACCTGGAGATCGCCGCCAACGAGATCCTCCGGATGCGCTCGCAGCTGGAGGAGATGCTGGCCAAGCACTCCACCACACCGATCGAGAAGATCCGCGAGGACATCGAGCGCGACAAGATCCTCACGGCCGAGGACGCGCTCGCGTACGGCCTGGTCGACCAGATCATCTCCACCCGGAAGATGAACAACGCCGCCGTCCGCTAGGCGGACCCCGTAGGATATGCCGCCCCTTGGCACCGTGCACGTCAAAGTGAACCCTGCCAAGGGGGGCCCGAACGGGGGGCCCGGCAAGGTACCGTCGGACATAAGGCAGCACCAGGAGCCGCTGGACGTAGGCGTCTCCCAGGCGAAGGGGAAGCACACCGTGGCACGCATCGGTGACGGCGGCGATCTGCTCAAGTGCTCGTTCTGCGGCAAGAGCCAGAAGCAGGTCAAGAAGCTCATCGCAGGGCCTGGTGTGTACATCTGCGACGAGTGCATCGATCTCTGCAACGAGATCATCGAGGAAGAGCTCGCCGAGACCAGCGAGGTGCGCTGGGAGGAGCTCCCCAAACCCCGCGAGATCTTCGAGTTCCTCGAGGGCTACGTGGTGGGCCAGGACGCGGCCAAGAAGGCCCTGTCCGTCGCGGTCTACAACCACTACAAGCGCGTCCAGGCGGGCGAGAACTCCACCGGCAGCGGCCGTGACGACGCGATCGAGCTCGCCAAGTCCAACATCCTCCTGCTGGGCCCCACCGGCTCCGGCAAGACGCTGCTGGCCCAGACCCTGGCCCGCATGCTGAACGTCCCGTTCGCCATCGCCGACGCCACCGCGCTCACCGAGGCGGGCTACGTCGGCGAGGACGTCGAGAACATCCTCCTGAAGCTGATCCAGGCGGCCGACTACGACGTCAAGAAGGCCGAGACCGGGATCATCTACATCGACGAGATCGACAAGGTCGCCCGGAAGAGCGAAAACCCGTCGATCACCCGGGACGTGAGCGGCGAGGGCGTCCAGCAGGCCCTGCTGAAGATCCTGGAGGGCACCACCGCCTCCGTGCCGCCGCAGGGCGGCCGCAAGCACCCGCACCAGGAGTTCATCCAGATCGACACGACGAACGTCCTGTTCATCGTGGGCGGTGCCTTCGCGGGCCTGGAGAAGATCATCGAGTCCCGGGCGGGCGCCAAGGGCATCGGCTTCGGCGCCACGATCCGCTCCAAGCGCGAGCTGGAGTCCAAGGACCAGTTCGAGGAGGTCATGCCCGAGGACCTCGTCAAGTTCGGCATGATCCCCGAGTTCATCGGCCGCCTCCCCGTCATCACCAGCGTCCACAACCTGGACCGCGAGGCCCTCCTCCAGATCCTGGTCGAGCCGCGCAACGCCCTGGTGAAGCAGTACCAGCGCCTCTTCGAACTCGACGGCGTGGAGCTGGACTTCGAGCGCGAGGCCCTTGAGGCCATCGCCGACCAGGCGATCCTCCGCCAGACCGGCGCGCGCGGCCTGCGCGCCATCATGGAAGAGGTCCTCCAGGGCGTCATGTACGAGATCCCGTCCCGCAAGGACGTCGCCCGGGTCGTCATCACGGCGGACGTCGTCCACTCCAACGTCAACCCGACGCTCATCCCGAGGGACGCCCGCGGGCGCGGCCCGGGCGAGCAGAAGACGGCGTAACGCGCGAGGACTTGCGAAGGGGCCCCGGTCAACCGACCGGGGCCCCTTCGGTGTCGAGTGCGCCGCGTCAGGCCTTGACGCGAACTTCCTTGCGCAGCTTGGCCGTCATGTCGGCCGCGTTCGACAGGTCCGCCTTCTTGCCGGCCATCGCGTCCGCCATGTCGATCGGGATGACGACACCCAGCGTGCTGTGGTCGCCCCAGATGCACACCGGCATGCTGATCGAACTCGGGCCGGAACCAGAGGAGTCGGAGATCTTCGTCTCCTGGCACTTGAGGACCGCGCCGTCCAGACCGGCCGGGGTGTACGCCTTCGGGGAGCCGACGGCCTCGCCGTCGCTGTCGTCGGCGGCGCTCTTCTTCATCTCGGCGAACATCGCGTCGACGACCTTCTCCGGGTCGTCGATGTCGCCGTAGACACCCATGAAGTTGACCATCTTCATGTTCAGGTAGCTGGAGACGTCACCCGACTGGTAAGTGGCGCTCACGTCCTGGGCGTTCTTCACGCCGTGCTTCTCGGCGTCCTTGACGTCGTCCTCGCTGAAGCCGCCGCTGCTGTCGGAGGCGGCGGCCTTCTTGTAGTCGGTGAGGACCGTGGCCGGGGTCGCCAGCTTGTGCGCGCCGTCGTCGGGGACGCTGGAGGAGCTGCCGCCGCCCCCGCCGATCACCAGGTACGCGCCGACCGCGATGGCGGCCACGACCGCGACCGCGCCGAGGATGATGCCGATCTTCTTGCCGTTGCCGCCGCCGGGGGCGGGCGGCTGCGGGACGCCGTAGGGGTCCTGGCCGTAGGGCGGCTGCTGACCGTACGGGGCCTGCTGGCCGTACCCGGGCTGCGGGGGCTGCTGCGGCTGGCCGTAGGGACCCGGCTGGCCGTACGGAGGGGTCTGCGGGGGGACACCCTGCGGGGCCTGCTGCGGGGCGCCCTGCTGCGGGTAGCCGTACCCGGGCTGCGGCTGCTGCGGAGGCTGCGGCGGCGGGGTCTGCTGGGGGTAGCCGTAGCCGGGCTGGGGGGCCTGCGGCGGCTGGCCGTAAGGACCCGGCTGGCCGTACGGCCCGGGCTGCTGGGGCTGCCCGCCGTACGGGCCCGGCTGGTTGTTGCTCATCTCTGGGTTCCCCTCCAGATGTTTATGTGGTCCTGACATCCTGGCCCAGCCGCCGCGGGCGCACCGCATCGGGGCCCCACCGTTACAGAACAAACGAGTTTCGGGGCACCGCCGCGGCACCCCTAAACTGACCCCGTGACCGAGAACGCTCAGCAGCAGCCCACAGCGCCCCACACCGAACTGCCGACCCAGTACGCGCCGGCCGATGTAGAGGGGACGCTGTACGAGCGCTGGGTAGAGCGTGGTTACTTCGCCGCCGACGCGAAGAGCGACAAGCCCGCGTACACCATCGTCATCCCGCCGCCCAACGTCACCGGCTCCCTCCACCTGGGCCACGCCTTCCAGCACACGCTCATGGACGCCCTCACGCGCCGCAAGCGCATGCAGGGCTATGAGTCGCTGTGGCTGCCCGGCATGGACCACGCCGGCATCGCCACCCAGAACAAGGTCGAGCAGCAGCTCGCCGAGGAGGGCAAGTCCCGACACGACCTGGGGCGCGAGGAGTTCGTCTCGCGCGTCTGGCAGTGGAAGGAGGAGTACGGCGGCCGGATCCTCGGCCAGATGCGCCGGCTCGGCGACGGCGTCGACTGGGACCGCGAGCGGTTCACCATGGACGAGGGCCTCTCCAAGGCCGTCCTCACCATCTTCAAGCGGCTCTACGAAGACGAGTTGATCTACCGCGCTGAGCGGATCATCAACTGGTGCCCGCGGTGTCTGACGGCCATCTCGGACATCGAGGTGGAGTACCAGGAGGACGCGGGCGAACTCGTCTCCATCCGTTACGGCGAGGGCGAGGACAGCATCGTCGTCGCGACCACGCGCGCGGAGACGATGCTCGGCGACACCGCCGTCGCCGTCCACCCGGACGACGAGCGGTACAAGCACCTCATCGGCAGGCAGATCAAGCTCCCGCTGACCGACCGCACCATCCCGGTCGTCGCCGACACCCATGTCGACCCGGAGTTCGGTACGGGCGCGGTCAAGGTGACCCCGGCGCACGACCCGAACGACTTCGAGATCGGCCGCCGCCACGACCTGCCGTCCCTGACGATCATGGACGAGCACGGCGTCATCACCGTCCACGGCCCCTTCCTCGGCCTGGACCGCTTCGAGGCCCGCTCGGCCGTCGTCGGCGCGCTCAAGGAGCAGGGCCGGATCGTCGCCGAGAAGCGCCCCTACATGCACTCCGTCGGCCACTGCTCGCGCTGCAAGACCACCGTCGAGCCGCGGCTGTCGATGCAGTGGTGGGTCAAGGTCGGCCCGCTCGCCAAGGCCGCCGGTGACGCGGTCCGCGACGGCCGCGTGAAGATCCACCCCGAGGACATGTCGAAGCGCTACTTCGACTGGGTCGACAACATGCACGACTGGTGCATCTCGCGTCAGCTGTGGTGGGGCCACCGCATCCCGATCTGGTACGGCCCCGAGGGCGAGGTCGTCTGTGTCGGCCCGGACGACGAGCCGCCCACGGGCGAGGGCTGGACCCAGGACTCCGACGTCCTGGACACCTGGTTCTCCTCCGGCCTGTGGCCGTTCTCCACGCTCGGCTGGCCCGAACAGACCGAGGACCTGCGGAAGTTCTACCCGACCGACGTCCTGCTGACCGGCCACGACATCATCTTCTTCTGGGTCGCCCGGATGATGATGTTCGGCCTCTACGCCATGGACGGGGTCGCTCCCTTCCACACCATCGCCCTGACCGGCCTGGTCCGCGACGAGTTCGGCAAGAAGATGTCGAAGTCGAACCCCAACGCGGTCGACCCGCTGGTCTGGATGGACGCCTACGGCTCCGACGCCGTCCGCTTCACCCTCGCCAACGGCGCCAACCCGGGCGCGGACGTGCCGATCGGCGAGGACTGGGTCAAGGCGTCCCGGAACTTCACCAACAAGATCTGGAACGCCACCCGCTTCGCGCTGATGAACGGTGCCACGATCGAGGGCCCGCTGCCGGACGCCTCCGAGATGTCCGCCGCGGACCGCTGGATCCTCTCGCGCCTCAACACCACGGTCGCGCAGGTCGACGCCTACTACGACGACTACCAGTTCGCGAAGCTGGCCGACGCGCTCTACCACTTCGCGTGGGACGAGGTCTTCGACTGGTACGTCGAGCTGTCGAAGACGACGTTCTTCGCGGGCGGCGAGCAGGCGAGGGTCTCCGGCCGGGTCCTGGGCGAGGTCCTGGACGTGATGCTGCGCCTCCTCCACCCGGTCATCCCGTTCGTCACGGACGCCCTGTGGACCACGCTCACGGGCGGCGAGTCCCTCGTGATCGCCGACTGGCCCGCGGACTCCGGTTTCCGCGACGAGGCCGCGGAGAAGGAGATCGAGCTGGTCCAGCGGGTCATCACGGAGGTCCGCCGCTTCCGCAAGGACCAGGGCCTCAAGGACGGCCAGAAGGTCCCGGCCCGCCTGACCCTCGACGGCACGGCCCTGGCCCCCCACGAGCCCGCCATCCGCCAGCTCCTGCGCCTCCAGCCCGAGGGCGACACCTTCGCGGCCACGGCCACCCTCCCGGTCGCCGGCGCCACGGTCGCCCTCGACCTCTCCGGCACGATCGACGTCGCGGCGGAGCGGAAGAGGTTGGCCAAGGACCTCGCCGCGGCGGAGAAGGAGAAGTCCCAGGCGACGGCGAAGCTCGGCAACGAGGCGTTCCTGGCGAAGGCCCCGGACAACGTCGTGGACAAGATCCGAGGCCGCCTGGCCAAGGCGGACGAGGACATCGCACGGATCCAGACCCAGCTGGACAGGCTTCCGGAGGCCTGACCCACCCAGGGGCGCGGGGAACTGCGCGACCAGCCACAATGTTCCCCGCGCCCGCCAAACAGGACCAGCCACCCCTCTCCTCACGCGCAGCCCTAAACTGACCGTGTGAGTGACAGCGACCCCTTCGACGAGATCATCGCGAACGAAACCGACCGCGACCCCGATCTCGCGGTCATCGAGGCCGGCAGCCGAACCCTCCGCACCCAAGGAGGCCCGCCCAGCACCGATGTCCCCGCACGCCCCGAAGACCCCGAGGTCGACAAAGCTCTCCGTACGGTCGAAGCGGCGCTGGCCACCCGCTGGGGCGAGACCAAGCTGGAGCCGTCGGTCACCCGCATCGCCGCGCTCATGGACGTCCTGGGCGAGCCGCAGCGGTCGTACCCCTCGATCCACATCACGGGCACCAACGGCAAGACCTCCACCGCCCGCATGATCGAGACCCTCCTCGGCGCCTTCGAACTGCGCACGGGCCGCTACACCAGCCCCCACGTCCAGTCCGTCACCGAACGCATCAGCCTGGACGGCGCCCCGATCTCCGCCGAGCGGTTCATCGAGACGTACGACGACATCAAGGCGTACGTCGAGATGGTCGACGCCCAGCAGGAGTACCGGCTCTCCTTCTTCGAGGTGCTGACCGGCATGGCGTACGCGGCCTTCGCGGACGCCCCCGTGGACGTGGCCGTCGTAGAGGTCGGCATGGGCGGTTCCTGGGACGCGACGAACGTCATCGACGGCGATGTCGCGGTCGTGACCCCCATCGACCTGGACCACACCGACCGGCTCGGCGGGACGCCGGGGGAGATCGCGGTCGAGAAGGCCGGGATCATCAAGCAGGACGCGACCGTGATCCTGGCCCAGCAGCCGGTGGACGCGGCGCAGGTGCTGCTGAAGAAGGCCGTCGAGGTGGACGCCACGGTCGCGCGCGAGGGCCTGGAGTTCGGGGTCGTGGCCCGCCAGGTCGCCGTCGGCGGCCAGCTGGTGACCCTGCGCGGGCTCGGCGGCGAGTACGAAGAGGTGTACCTCCCGCTGCACGGCCCCTACCAGGCGCACAACGCCGCGGTGGCGCTGGCCGCCGTGGAGGCGTTCTTCGGGGTCGGCGCCCAGCGCCCGGAGCGCCTCGACATCGACACCGTCCGCAAGGCCTTCGCCGCGGTCTCCTCCCCGGGCCGGCTGGAGGTCGTACGGCGGTCCCCGACCGTCGTCCTGGACGCCGCCCACAACCCGGCGGGTGCCCGTGCCACCGCCGAGGCGGTCGGTGAGGCCTTCGACTTCAGCCGGCTGATCGGGGTGGTCGGCGCGAGCGGCGACAAGAACGTGCGGGGGCTCCTGGAGGCCTTCGAGCCGATCTTCGCCGAGGTCGTGATCACCCAGAACTCCAGCCACCGCGCGATGGACGCCGACGAACTCGCCGCGATCGCCGTCGAGGTGTTCGGCGAGGACCGGGTGCAGGTCGAGCCGCGGCTGCCGGACGCGCTGGAGGCGGCGATCACGCTCGCCGAGGAGGAGGGCGAGTTCGCGGGCGGCGGTGTGCTGGTCACCGGGTCGGTCATCACGGTCGGCGAGGCCCGACTGCTGCTGGGAAGGGGCTGACGGGCAGCCATGCGTACGCTCTGTGCTTCGACCCTCATCGGCGAGCTCTTCGTCATCGGCTTCGCCGGGCTGGTCGCGATGAAGGACCCCGACCTGTCCATGTCGACCGTGTGGACGGTGAGCGGGATCGCCATGTTCCTGTGCCTGGTGCTGTGCGGCATGGTGACCCGGCCCGGGGGGATCGCCCTGGGCTGGGCGCTGCAGGTCGCGCTGATCGCCTCCGGGTTCGTCCTGCCGACCATGTTCTTCCTGGGGGCGGTGTTCGCGGCCCTGTGGTGGGCGTCCGTGCACTACGGGCGGAAGATCGACGAGGCGAAGGCGAGATTCGCCGCGCAGGCGGACTCCACTACACCTGACGCTGTGTAACAGTCGAGCGGACACGCCCTGTAACCTCGTCCCACCGCACACCAGCAGGAAAAAGGAGCCCTTCGTGAGCCAGCGCACCCTCGTCCTCCTCAAGCCCGACGCCGTCCGTCGCGGCCTGACCGGCGAGATCATCAGCCGTATCGAGCGGAAGGCCGGCTGGCGGATCACCGCGCTGGAGCTGCGCGGGCTGGACCAGGAGACGCTGGAGCAGCACTACGGCGAGCACAAGGGCAAGCCGTTCTACGAGCCGCTGGTGGAGTTCATGTCCTCCGGCCCGGTCGTCGCGCTGATCGTCGAGGGGGAGCGGGTCATCGAGGGCGTACGCCAGCTGGCGGGCCCGACCGATCCCGTTGCCGCCGCGCCCGGCTCCATCCGCGGCGACTTCGGTGTCATCGTGCGCGAGAACCTCATCCACGCGAGCGACTCCGTCGAGTCGGCGGAGCGTGAGGTGAAGGTGTTCTTCCCGGACCGCGCCTAGGCCGTAGGGAGTTTTCGTGGACGTTTCTGACGAGACGTCAGCCTCCTCTCGTGCCTGACCTGGGACGGCCGGTCCTTTTCGGCCGTCCCCCGGCATATGCGCGCCGATCGGGGGAACGAGTGGCCCTTATGGACCGTCTCCACAAGCGGGGCGGCTTTACATCTGCTGACAATGGCGAAGACCCTCGCGCAGTGTTCGTGCAGGCGCGTCTACGATGGAAGCCTTCACGTCACAGCACCCACTTCGCCGACCTGAAAAGCCCTCAAAAGCTCGCGGGAAGGCCAGACGAATCCTGATGGGGAACTCAATGTCGTTCATCGGCCGTGACATGGCTGTCGACCTCGGGACCGCCAACACGCTGGTGTACGTCAGGGGTCGCGGGATCGTACTCAACGAGCCGTCCGTCGTCGCGATCAACACGAACACCGGTGGAATTCTGGCAGTCGGTGCCGAGGCCAAGAAGATGATCGGGCGGACCCCCGGCAACATCGTTGCCGTGCGCCCGCTGAAGGACGGCGTGATCGCCGACTTCGAGATCACCGAGCGGATGCTCCGCTACTTCATCCTGAAGATCCACAAGCGGCGGTATCTCGCGAGGCCGCGCGTCGTCGTGTGTGTCCCCTCGGGCATCACCGGCGTCGAGCGCCGCGCCGTCATCGAGGCGTCGTCCCAGGCCGGCGCCCGTCAGGTGCACATCATCGAGGAGCCCATGGCGGCCGCCATCGGCTCCGGCCTGCCGGTCCACGAGGCCACGGGCAACATGGTGGTGGACATCGGCGGCGGCACCACGGAGGTCGCGGTCATCTCCCTCGGCGGCATCGTCACCGCCCAGTCCATCCGCGTGGCCGGCGACGAACTGGACAACGCGATCATCCAGCACATCAAGAAGGAGTACTCCCTCCTGCTGGGTGAGCGGACGGCCGAGCAGATCAAGATCACGATCGGTTCGGCGTACGACCTCGACGCTGACGAACACACCGAAATCCGCGGCCGGGACCTGGTCTCCGGCCTGCCCAAGACCGTCGTCATCTCGGCCGCCGAAGTCCGCAAGGCGATCGAGGAACCCGTCAACGCGATCGTCGACGCCGTCAAGACGACCCTCGACAAGTGCCCGCCGGAGCTCTCCGGCGACATCATGGACCGCGGAATCGTTCTGACCGGTGGTGGCGCCCTGCTCCGCGGCCTGGACGAGCGGCTGCGCCGGGAGACCGGCATGCCGATCCACATCGCCGAGGACCCGCTGGACAGCGTGGCGCTCGGCTCCGGCAAGTGCGTCGAGGAGTTCGAGGCACTCCAGCAGGTGCTGGACGCCCAGCCGCGCAGATGACGTAACACTTCGATTCCGCCGTACGAGACGATCTCCTCTCGTGCGGCGGATCGTTGATATAGAGGCATAAGCTCCCGCAAACCGAACTTCCCAACGTTCGAACTTCGATGAGAAGGGCACGGCCGCCGCACGTGAGGGACACACGAGAGAGCCGGCTGCTCCTGGTGCTGCTGGTCGCCGTAGCGTTCGCGCTGATCACGGTCGACATCCGCGGCGGGGAGGACTCACCGGTCGACGGTGCCCGCCAGGCGGCGGCCGCGGTGTTCGGCCCGGTCGAGGACGGCGTGTCGTCCGCGGTCGACCCGGTCGGCAACGCCGTCTCCGCGATCCGCGACTCCGGCGACCGGCACGACCGGCTCGCCGCGCTGGAGAAGGAGAACGCCGCCCTGGAGGCGAAGCTCGGCAGCGACGACCGCAACCGCTCCCGCCTCGCCCAGCTCGACAAGATGCTGAAGATCGCCGGCGAGGGCCAGTACGGCATCAAGGGCGCCGAGGTCATCGCCATAGGAGCGGCCCAGGGCTTCTCCTGGACCATCACCATCGACGTCGGCGCGAGCGACGGCATCAAGCGCGACATGACCGTCCTCAACGGTGACGGACTCGTCGGCCGGGTCACCACCGTCGGCCCGGACACCGCCACCGTGCTGCTCGCCAACGACCCCGACTTCACCGTCGGCACCCGTATGGAGGCCAGCGACGAGCTCGGCTTCGCCTCCGGCCAGGGCGACCGGCCGCTGCGCGTCGAACTCCTCAACGGCAAGGCGGAGGTGAAGAAGGGCGACCGGCTCGTCACCTTCGGCTCCCAGGCCGACCGGCCCTTCGTCCCCGGCGTCCCGGTCGGCGTGGTCTCCCGCGTCGACCCCTCCGGCGGCGACCTCACCCGCACCCTCTACGTGACGCCGTACGTCAGCTTCACCAAGCTCGACATCGTCGGCGTCGTCGTCGAGGCCCCGAAGAAGGACCCGCGCGACACCGTGCTGCCCGCCAAGCCGAAGCCGACGCCCACCCCGACCGTGACGGTCACCGTGACCCCGTCCGCGAACGCGCCGGTCGACGGCGAGATCCAGCAAGAGCAGTAGGAGCTGTAGCCCATGCGCGTCAACCGGATCCTGCTGTCCACCTCCCTGGTCGTCGTCGCCCTGGTGGTCCAGGTGAGCATCCTCGCCCGCCTCCATCTCCCGGGCGCCGTCCCCGACCTGCTGCTCCTGACCGTCCTCGGCCTCGCCCTCGTCTACGGCCATGTCGGCGGCGCCCTCGTCGGCTTCGGCGCCGGTCTCCTCGCCGACCTCGCCCCGCCCGCCGACCACGCCGCCGGGCGGTACGCCCTGGTGCTGTGCGTGATCGGCTACCTCGCCGGGCTCGCCAAACCGGAGAACGGCAGACTCAAGTCGGCCACCGGCCCGATGGTCGTCGTGGTCGCCGCCGCCGTCGGCACCACCCTGCTGTACGCCGGTGTCGGCGCCCTCGTCGGCGACACCGCCGCCCGCCATGTCGGCCTGCCCAGCCTGCTGTTCACGGCCGCCCTGTACGACCTGCTGCTCGCCCCGTTCGTCGTCCCCGGCATCATGGCGCTCGCCCGCCGCGCCGAGAACGACCCGCTCGCCGAGACCGGCTCCGCCGCCAAGTCGGCCGACATCTCCTCCGGATGGCTCTCCTCCGGCACGGGACTGAAGATCGGCGGCCAGCGCGGCGGCCTCGGCACCCTCAAGAACAAGGCGCGGACCCGGACGGCCCGGGTCGGGCGCATCAAGGGAGTCAAGCGGCTGTGACGGCCGGGCAGTTCAGGGCTGCGGAGTTCACTCGAACGGGTTCGCGGGGGCGGAACGCGCCTTCACAGGTCGGCCGTTCATCATTCGTACGCGCACACACGTCAGCGCACTGAGAGGGGGCGGCAGCCGCAGTGACCAACATCCCCGAGACCGGGCGGACCCCACGGGTCCAGATCCGGCTCGTAGTGATCCAGATCCTCGTCCTGTCCCTCCTCGGCACCCTCGGCGGCCGCCTCTGGTACCTCCAGATCCGCGAGGGCGACGCATACGCCAAGGAGGCCTCCGGCAACCACGTCCAGCAGGTCGTCGAGCCCGCCGTACGCGGCTCGATCCTGGACGCCCGCGGCGTGCCCATCGCGGACAACGAGACGCGGCTCGTGGTCTCCGCCTCCCGCACCGACCTGCTGAAGATGAAGGACGACGGCAAGGCCGTCCTGACCAAACTGGCCGGCGTCCTCGGCATGACGCCCCAGGAGGTCATGGAGAAGGTCCGGCTGTGCGACGCGAAGACGCCCCAGCCCTGTTGGAACGGCTCGCCGTACCAGCCGATCCCCATCACCGACGAGGCCACCGTCAAGCAGGCCCTCCAGATCCGTGAGCGCGCCGAGGACTTCCCCGGCATCACCGCCGAGCCCGAGGCCGTCCGCCGCTACGCCTCCCCGGGCAAGGCCAACACCGCCCAGGTCCTCGGCTACCTCTCGCCCGTCACCGACGACGAGATCACCAAGGCCCAGAACACCAGCTCGCCCTATCTGCGCTCCGACCAGGTCGGCCGCTCCGGCCTGGAGCGGGAGTACGACAAGGAGCTGCGCGGCAAGGCCGGCGTCACCCGCTACGAGGTGGACAACCTCGGCCGCGTCATCGGCGAGGCCGAGGCGGACCCGGCCCAGCCCGGCGACAACCTCGTCACCAGCATCGACTCCCGCGTCCAGCGCGTCGCGGAGTACGAACTGAACGACGCGATGAAGGAGGCCCGCAAGACCTACGACGACATCACCGGCGAGAACTACAAGGCCGACTCCGGGGCCGTCGTCGTCATGGAGGCCAAGACCGGCCGCGTCGTCGCGATGGCCTCCAACCCGAGCTACGACCCCAACGCCTGGGTCGGCGGCATCTCGGCCAAGGACTACGCCAAGCTCACCGGCAAGAAGTCCAACTACCCGCTGCTCAACCGGGCCATCCAGAGCCAGACCGCGCCCGCCTCCACCTTCAAGGTGATCTCCACGGCCGCCGCCGTGAAGGCCGGCTACGACTTCGACGGCCGCTACGAATGCTCCAGCTCGTACTCCGTCGGCGGCCGGGTCTTCCAGAACTTCGAGTCGCAGAGCTACGGCCCCATCTCGCTCGGCCGGGCCCTCGAGGTCTCCTGCGACACCGTCTTCTACCGCCTGGCCAACGACCAGTGGAACAAGGACGGCGGTATCAACCCGAAGAAGGGCGAGCCCAAGGACTACTTCTTCAAGACCGCCCACGAGTTCGGCCTCGGCAAGACCACCGGCATCGACCTGCCCAACGAGGCGACCGGCCGCGTCCCCGACCGCCAGTGGAAGCAGAACTACTGGGAGGCCAACAAGGCCGCCTGGTGCAAGAGCGGCAAGAAGGACGGCGACTACGTCCAGCAGATCGCGTACGAGAACTGCCTCGAAGGCAACAAGATGCGCGTCGGCGACGAGATCAACTTCTCCATCGGCCAGGGCGACACCATGGTCACCCCGATCCAGATGGCCACGATCTACGGAGCGATCGCCAACGGCGGCACGCTCTACGACCCCACCGTCGGCAAGGCCGTCGTCAGCGCCGACGGCAAGACCGTCCAGGAGATCGAGCCCAAGTCCCACGGCAGACTTCCGGTGGACAAGGCCACGCTGAAGAAGATGGACGCGGCCCTCGCGGGCGTCGCCACCCGCGGTACCGCCGCCTGGCGCTTCGCCCAGGTCGGCTGGCCGCAGGACAAGATCCCGATGCACGCCAAGACCGGTACCGGCGAGGTCTACGGCAAGCAGACGACGTCCTGGTTCGCCACGTACACCAAGGACTACGTCATCGTCATGACGATCTCCCAGGGTGGTACGGGCTCCGGCGCCTCGGGCCCCGCCGTCCGCAACATCTACGACGCGCTCTACGGCGTCTCCGACGACGGCACCATCAACAAGAAGAACGCCCTGCTGCCGACCCCCGAGAAGAGCCTGCCGAAGATCCAGACCGACGGGTCCATCAAGTCCCCGAAGGTCGCCAAGGACCCGGCCAAGGACCAGCGGGCGAGCCAGGAGGGCGCGCCCGAGCCGGACGAGACACAGCAGGCGGCGACGGTGAACACACCGACGACCGGCAACCGTGACACCCGCAGGCGCCGCCGCAAGCGGGGAAACCGGAGGATGCTCACATGACCGGGGCGAACAGCTTCCAGGTCTCCGGGTACGGCCCGCAGCGCGCGGGCTGGACCCGGCTGCTGGCCCGAGACTCGCTCGCCCGCCGGCTGGACTGGCCGATACTGTTCTCGGCCATCGCCCTGTCCCTGATCGGCTCGGTCCTGGTCTTCTCGGCGACCCGCAACCGCACCGAGATCAACCAGGGCGACCAGTACTACTTCCTGATCCGGCACCTCATGAACACCGGCATCGGGTTCGCCCTGATGATCGGCACCGTCTGGCTCGGCCACCGCACCCTGCGCACCGCGGTGCCGATCCTCTACGGCGCCTCGGTCTTCATGATCCTGCTGGTCCTCACCCCGCTGGGCTCGACGGTCAACGGCGCCCACTCCTGGATCGTGCTCGGCGGCGGCTTCTCGCTCCAGCCCTCGGAGTTCGTGAAGATCACGATCATCCTGGGCATGGCAATGCTGCTCGCGGCCCGGGTGGACGCGGGCGACAAGCCCTACCCCGACCACCGCACCGTGCTCCAGGCCCTGGGCCTGGCCGCCGTACCGATGCTGATCGTGATGCTCATGCCCGACCTGGGGTCGGTCATGGTGATGGTCATCATCGTGCTCGGGGTGCTGCTCGCCTCCGGTGCCTCCAACCGCTGGGTGTTCGGCCTGCTCGGCGCGGGCACGCTCGGCGCGGTCGCGGTGTGGCAGCTCGGGATCCTCGACGAGTACCAGATCGCCCGCTTCGCCGCCTTCGCCAACCCCAGCCTCGACCCGGCCGGCGTCGGCTACAACACCAACCAGGCGCGGATCGCGATCGGTTCGGGCGGACTGACCGGCGCGGGCCTCTTCCACGGCTCGCAGACCACCGGCCAGTTCGTCCCCGAGCAGCAGACGGACTTCGTCTTCACCGTCGCCGGTGAGGAGCTGGGCTTCGTCGGCGCGGGCCTGATCATCGTCCTGCTCGGCATCGTGCTGTGGCGCGCCTGCCGGATCGCCCGCGAGACGACCGAGCTGTACGGCACGATCGTGGCCGCCGGGATCGTCGCCTGGTTCGCCTTCCAGTCCTTCGAGAACATCGGCATGACCCTCGGGATCATGCCGGTCACCGGTCTGCCGCTGCCGTTCGTCTCGTACGGCGGAACGTCGATGTTCGCGGTGTGGGTGGCGGTGGGGCTCCTCCAGTCGATCCGGGTGCAACGTCCGATGTCGGCGTAGGGGTGTGCGGGGTGTGCCCTCTGCCGTAACAGGCTGATGGGCACTAGATTCGGGTCATGGCGGACACAAAGCGTGAGATCGAGCGTAAGTACGAGTCCGATGACAGCGGGCTGCCCGACCTGACCGGTGTCGCCGGGGTCGCGTCCGTCGTCGACAAGGGTGTGGCGCATCTGGACGCCACCTACTACGACACGGCCGACCAACGGCTCACCGCGTCCTCGATCACCCTGCGCCGGCGCACCGGCGGGTCGGACGCGGGCTGGCATCTGAAGTTCCCCGTCGCCCCGGGTGTCCGCGACGAGATCCGGGCCCCGATGTCCGACACGCTCCCCGACGAGCTCGCCGCCCTGGTCCGCTCCCGGGTCCGCGAGGTCGAGCCGGAGCCCGTGGTCCGGCTGCGGTCGGACCGCGACGTACGCCACCTCCTCGACGCGGAGGGGCGTCTCCTCGCCGAGGTCAGCGTGGACGCGGTGCACGCCGAGCGGCTCAGTGGCGGCGTCGGCAATGCCCAGTGGACCGAGATCGAGGTGGAGCTGGCCGACGGCGGCGACCCGGCCTTCCTCGACAAGGTGGAGAAGCGGCTGCGCAAGGCGGGCGTACGGCCGTCGGCGTCCTCCTCGAAGCTGGCGCGGGCCCTGGAGGAGACGGAGCCCAGGGAGAAGATTCCGGCCGCACTGGAGCCCGTGACCGCGGGCGACCACGTCCTCGCGTATGTGCGCGCCCAGCGGGATGCGATCGTCGGGCTCGACCCGGCGGTCCGCCAGGACGTCGAGGACTCCGTGCACAGCATGCGCGTCGCCACCCGCCGGCTGCGCTCCACCTTCAAGTCGTACGACAAGGTCCTGGACCGGACCGTCACCGACCCCATCGGCGTCGAGCTGAAGTGGCTGGCCGGCGAGCTGGGTGTGGACCGGGACCGCGAAGTGCTGCACGCGCGGCTGACGGCGGCGCTGGAGGAGGTGCCGGGGGCGCTGGTCTCCGGGCCCGTGGCCGAGCGGCTGGACGCCTGGGCGGGGGACCGGCCCGGCGGGGCGAGCGCGCGGCTGATCGGCGTACTCGATTCCCACCGCTATCTCACCCTGCTCGACACCCTGGACGCGCTGATCGCCGACCCGCCGCTGCTGAAGGCGGCCGGGAAGAAGCCGCACAAGGTGATCGCCGCGGCCGTGACGAAGGACTTCGGGAAGGTGGCCGGGCTGGTCGGACAGGCGCTGGAGGTGGAGCCCGGCACCGAGCGGGACGTCGCGATCCACGAGGCCCGCAAGAAGACCAAGCGCACCCGTTACGCGGCCGAGGCGGCGAGACCGGCCCTCGGTAAGCCGGCCAAGGGCATGGTCAAGTCCATGAAGGCGCTCCAGAACCTGCTGGGCGAACACCAGGACAGCGTGATGGCCCGGCAGACCCTGCGCGAGCTGTCCGCGGTCGCGCACGCGGCGGGGGAGAGCGCGTTCACGTACGGGCTGCTGTACGGGCGTGAGGAGCGGCGGGCGGCGGCCGTGGAGGCGGAGCTGCCGGGGTTCTGGGACGGGGTCAAGGGTGAGGCGTCGTCGTTCCTGTGATCCTTCGGGCGGGCGGAGCGTGGCCGCGATCGCGTTACGCTAGATGGTCACCCCTGTCAGTTCAGTCCAGCCCACGAAGGTGCGCGAGATGCCTGCCGAAGTCGCTGCGGCCGCAGAGTCTGTGTTCCCGCAGCTCGAAGCTCTGCTCCCGCATGTGCAGAAGCCGATCCAGTACGTCGGCGGAGAGCTCAACTCCACCGTCAAGCCGTGGGAGTCGTGTGACGTCCGCTGGGCGCTCATGTACCCGGACGCGTACGAGGTCGGGCTGCCCAACCAGGGCGTCATGATCCTCTACGAGGTGCTGAACGAGCAGGAGGGCGTCCTCGCCGAGCGCACGTACAGCGTGTGGCCGGACCTGGAGGCGCTGATGCGCGAGCACCGGGTCCCGCAGTTCACGGTGGACAGCCACCGCCCGGTGGGCGCCTTCGACGTGTTCGGCCTGTCCTTCTCCACGGAGCTGGGCTACACCAACATGCTCACCGCGCTGGACCTGGCGGGTATCCCGCTGGAGTCGCGCGACCGCGGTCTCGACGACCCGATCGTGCTGGCCGGCGGCCACGCCGCGTTCAACCCCGAGCCGATCGCGGACTTCATCGACGCGGCGATCATCGGCGACGGCGAGCAGGCCGTGCTGGACATGACGAAGATCATCCGCGAGTGGAAGGCGGAGGGCCGGCCGGGCGGCCGCGAGGAGGTCCTGTTCCGGCTCGCTCGCACCGGCTCGGTGTACATCCCGGCGTTCTACGACGTGGAGTACCTGCCGGACGGCCGGATCGCCCGCGTCGTCCCCAACCGCAGCGGGGTGCCGTGGCGGGTGTCGAAGCACACGGTCATGGACCTCGACGAGTGGCCCTACCCCAAGCAGCCCCTGGTCCCCCTGGCCGAGACGGTCCACGAGCGGATGTCGGTCGAGATCTTCCGCGGCTGCACCCGAGGCTGCCGCTTCTGCCAGGCGGGCATGATCACCCGCCCGGTGCGCGAGCGCTCGATCACGGGCATCGGCGAGATGGTGGACAAGGGCCTGAAGGCGACGGGCTTCGAGGAGGTCGGCCTTCTGTCGCTGTCGAGTGCGGACCACTCGGAGATCGGCGACATCGCGAAGGGCCTGGCGGACCGGTACGAGGAGGACAAGATCGGCCTGTCCCTCCCCTCGACCCGCGTGGACGCCTTCAACGTGGACCTGGCGAACGAGCTGACGCGCAACGGGCGTCGCTCGGGCCTGACCTTCGCCCCCGAGGGCGGCTCGGAGCGCATGCGCAAGGTCATCAACAAGATGGTGTCGGAGGACGACCTCATCCGCACGGTGTCCACGGCGTACGGCAACGGCTGGCGTCAGGTGAAGCTGTACTTCATGTGCGGGCTGCCGACGGAGACCGACGAGGACGTCCTGCAGATCGCCGACATGGCGACGAGGGTGATCGCGGAGGGCCGCAAGGTCTCCGGCCAGAACGACATCCGCTGCACGGTCTCGATCGGCGGCTTCGTCCCCAAGCCGCACACGCCCTTCCAGTGGGCACCGCAGCTCTCGGCGGAGGAGACGGACGCGCGCCTGCAGAAGCTCCGCGACAAGATCCGCGGCGACAAGAAGTACGGCCGCTCGATCGGCTTCCGCTACCACGACGGCAAGCCGGGCATCGTGGAGGGCCTGCTCTCGCGCGGTGACCGCCGTATCGGCGCGGTCATCCGGGCCGTCTACGAGGACGGCGGCCGCTTCGACGGCTGGCGGGAGCACTTCTCCTACGACCGCTGGATGGCGTGCGCCGACAAGACGCTGCCGGCCTTCGGCGTGGACGTCGACTGGTACACCACCCGCGAGCGCTCCTACGAGGAGGTCCTCCCCTGGGACCACCTGGACTCGGGCCTGGACAAGGACTGGCTCTGGGAGGACTGGCAGGACGCCCTCGACGAGACGGAGGTCGAGGACTGCCGCTGGACGCCGTGTTTTGACTGCGGGGTGTGCCCGCAGATGGACACGCACATCCAGGTGGGGCCGACGGGCAAGAAGCTGCTGCCGCTGACGGTGAAGAACGGTGGCCCGACGCCGGCTTCGAGCGGTCACGTGCACTGAGGCGGGAGCGGCCGGTGCGTTGAATTCTCGCCGCGCGGTGGAGTGGGTTGTGAGCCCCTAGGTCTCCTTTCGGTCATATCGTTTGCTGGCCGCATGATTCGCCGGATCCGCAGCCACGATTACTGGCATGGCGACTTCGGGGGCGAGAAGCAGTCGGTTCGGTGGTTTGGGGCAGTGGTGGGGCGTCCTGGCCGGGGCTCTTCTCATCGCGGCAGCCGGTCCAGTGGTGATCATCACCCTGTCGGCCTTGGTTCTGCTGTGGTCCTTCTTCCAGGCTCCGGTGACCTGCGGGGCACCGGTCCGGGGACGGACCGATGGCTGCCGTAACAACGCCACCGGCATCCTCATGGGCTGCCACATTCATCAACACCGCTGGCAGAAGCTCAAGATGCTGATCCTCCGGCGGCGCGTGCGCGAGTTCTGCTCCGGGCTGTTCTCGGACGGCAAAGCCACCCTCGTCACCCTCGCGGCGCTGGGCAGCTTCCTCTCCGGGCTGGTGGCGCTGATTCCAGGTGTCGCTGTCTGACGCGGACGCACGGGCCAAGTGACGGGCCGGTGTCATTGGTTGGTGGTTCTGGGGCAAATTTCGGTTCAAGTCGGCTGGTGGGGCGGTTCGGGGGGCCGGGGGCGTTGTTAGGCTCGCGGGGCGGGGGTGGTGCTTGGCGGGGGAGGCGCGGGGCATGTCGGACGGGTTCTCTGTGGACCTCGACTCGTTGCGGAAGGCTGCGTCCGGGATCAGTACGACCTTGGATGCGATGGCCACCAAGAAGGTCAGTGACATCGACGCCTCGAAGGGGGACTTCGGGCACGACGAGCTGGCCTCGGCGGTCGGCGACTTCTGTGACCGGTGGAACATCGGGGTCTCCCATCTCGCCTCGGACGGCGCGGAGGTCACCGACCGGCTCAACCGCTGCGTCGCGAACTACGAGGCCGCCGAGCAGCACATCCAGCTGACGAACGAAGGGGTCCTCCGGTCGTCGACCGGCAGCGACCCGGGGGCGTCCTGATGGCGCAGCTCGGTGAGACCTCGGATCCCCGCGTGCTCGTTCCCGGCTCGCCGGACGCGCTGACGACCACCGCGCAGTCCCTGCTCGCCTACGGCGACGTCCTCGTCGAGGCCGGCGAGGGGCTGGCGAAGATCGACACCGAGGACGGCTGGCGCGGTGTGGCCGGTGACGCCTTCCGGGAGCGTTTCCACGGGCAGCCGCGCCGCTGGGTCGAGGCGGGCGACAACTTCCACGCCGCAGCCAACGCCCTGTACGGCTACATCACCACCCTCCGCACCGCTCAGCAGCGCGCCGCGGACGCCATATCCCAGTACGCGCGCGGCGAGTCGGCCACCGCGACCGCCAGGAACGCCCACGAGCAGCGGGTCAACGAGGCGCGCGGCAAAGGGGACAGCACCGAGATCCCCTTCGACGACCCCGGAGAGGCGGACCGTTCCGCGGCCCGGGCGACGCTCGAAACCGTTCGCGGCGATGTGCAGAGCGCGGGCGCTACCGCGGCCGCGCTGGTGAAGAAGACCACCGAGTCCGCCCCCGAGCGCCCGGGATTCTGGTCCAAGGTCGGCGACTTCTTCAGCGACGCGGGCGAGGAGCTGCTGGACGGCGGCAAGACCGTCGTCAACGACCTCGCCTCCTTCGGGAACGCCATGATCCAGCACCCGGGCGACAGCGCGGCGATGCTCGGCGGCATGCTCCTGACCGGGGTCAGCGCCGGCGGCGAGGGGCTCGGTGTCGCCCTGGACGCCACCGGCGTCGGCGCCATCGCCGGCGTCCCCCTGAACGCGGTCTCCGCCGCCGGCATCGTCACCGGTGTCGGCCTCACGGGCGCCGGCGCCGTGGACCTCGCGCGGCACGCCGGTGACGACTCCCGGGTCGAGCCGCTGCGGATGAACAGCGAGGGGTCCGGCACGGGCGGCTCCTCGCAGCAGGAGGCCTCGGAGCTGATCAAGAACGGTCAGCAGTACCAGGGCACCGGCGGTCGCGCCGGCAACAACCTGCCGGTGGAGAACGGCCCGAAGAACGGCACCCTCTACAAGACGGACCCGCAGACCGGGAAGGTCACCAACTACACGACGTACGACTCCGAGGGCCAGGCGGTCAAACGCGTGGACCTGGAGGGGCGGCCGCACGGCGGGGTGGAGACACCGCACGTCGTAGAGTACGTGCGTAACACCAACCCGAAGACCGGCGAGGTCTTCGTGCGCCCGTCCAAGGAAGTGCGCGCCGCGTTCCCCTGGGAGATTCCGTGAGCAGCAGCAAACCGGCGTGGTCCGAGCGGGAGCTGCCGGAGTTCTTCAGGCGGTGGCGTACGGAGTGGAAGGACGAGGAGCTCGGGCCGGACAACTTCCTCGACTTCGAGGGCGGGCTGCGGTTCGTGCTCGCCGCGGCCTGGCTGTTCTGTCCGGAGACCGTCGAGTACCGCGGGTGCGTGTTCCTGAAGGACCGCTTCCGGCAGAGCACCGTCGACGACTGGTTCACCAACCAGGGCGGCGATCGGTCACGTATCGAAACCGTCGTCAACCACGTCGAGTTGTGGGACATGTTCGGCAACACCGCGCTGACGGACGACGACCGGCTCGGTGAGGAACTCCCCCAACTCGCCCTCGCGTTGGGGGAGTGCTGGCAGGGTGTGCTGTCCGCTCGCTATCCCGACCGGGAGGTCACCGTCGAGGTGAGCGACGAGGAGGACGGCGCCTACGGGCCGACGGTGACCTTCTGGACGTCCCCGTCCTCCGCCTTCGGCTAGCCCCGCCTTCGGCTAGCTCGTCACGGCAAGAGCGCCAGCCTGCCGAAGACCTCACCGGCGGCCATCTTGCCGTGGGCCAGGGCCGCTTGGTCCAGGGGCAGGGTCCCGTGGACCGCCGCATGGAGCTCGCCCTGGACCGCCGCCGTGAACTGCGCCGCGCGGACCGCGTGTTGGTCGGCCTTCGGCACGGTGTCGGCGCTGAAGGTGGCGAAGGACAGCGACTTGCGGACGCCCGCCAGCAGGTGCTTGCCGAAGTCGGCCGGCGGCCAGCCGCCCATCACCCCGAGCAGCACCATCCGGCCGTTCGGGTGGAGGCGGTCCAGGAAGCCGGGCATGTCCGGGCCCGCCACGATGTCGACGACGACGTCGTAACCGGCGGGGGCGTCCGCGCCGCCCTCGCTCTCGCCCGAGCGGTCCAGCACATGCGTCGCGCCCAGGGCCCGCAGGCGCTCGCCCCGCGCCGGTGACGAGGTCGTGACCGCCACCGCCCCGGCGCCGCCGCGGGCCGCGAGCTGTACCGCCATGACCCCGATACCGCCGGCCGCGCCGCGGACCAGGACGGACTCGCCGGGCCTGAAGTGGGCGTGGGCCAGGGCGAAGTGGGCCACCGTGCCGGAGGAGCCGAGCGCCACCGCGGCGGCGGGGGACAGGTCCGCCGGCAGCGGCACCAGCTCCTCGACGGCGGCCGTCGCCTGTTCCGCGTAACCGCCGCCGAGGCCCGTGAACGCCCACACCCGCCGGCCGAGCCACGCGCGGTCGACACCCTCGCCGACCTCCGTCACGGTGCCCGCCACCTCGCTGCCCGGGATGTGGCCCGGCTCGAAGCCGTACGAGGCGATCGCGCCGCTGCGGATCACGACGTCGACCCCGCCGACGCCGATCGCCTCGGTGGCGATCAGCACCTCTCCGGCGCCGGGCGCCGGGGCCGGTATGTCGATGACCGTCAGTACCTCGGGGCCGCCGAACTCCTGGATCGCGACTGCCTTCACGTTACGTCTCCTGACTGCGGGAATCGGCGGGACGGAACCGTCCCGCCGGTCCCGGACGCTAATGGACGCCCCCGTCCGTTTGGCTAAAGTGAGAGCGGTGACCGGTCATTTGCCTCACCCCCTGCCGCCGCATCCCCTGCCGCCCCACCCCCTGCGCTCCGACGCCCGGGACAACCGGGAACGCGTCCTCGACGCGGCCCGCGCCCTGTTCGCCACCGAGGGGCTGAATGTGCCGATGCGCGAGATCGCCCGGCGCGCCGAGGTCGGCCCCGCCACCCTGTACCGGCGGTTCCCGACCAAGGAGTCGCTGGTCACCGAGGTCTTCACGGAACAGATGCGGGAGTGCCGGGCCATCGTCGAGGGCGGGCTCGCCGATCCCGACGCGTGGCGCGGACTGTGCGCGGTGATCGAGCGGACCTGTGAACTGCACGCGCACAACCGGGGGTTCACCGAGGCGTTCATGGCCACGTTCCCCGACGCGGTCGACTTCACCGCGGACCGCGAGTACGCGCTGAACGCCCTCGCCAGGCTGGCCCGGCGCGCGAAGGAGACCGGACGGCTGCGGTCCGACTTCACCGTGGACGACCTGATCCTGATGCTGATGGCCCACCGGGGCATCCACGCCGGTTCGACGGCGACCCGGCTCGCGGCCTCCCGGCGCTACGCCCGGCTGGTGATCGACGCGTTCCGGGCCTTCCCGGGCGAAGACGCGGGAGGGCCCGGCCACCTCGGATGACGTGGCCGGGCCCGCGTGCTCTCCCGGGATCAGTTGTTGTTCGCGCCCGGCTTGGGCGGGTTCAACGGGGTCCAGGAAGCCGCGCACGTCAGAGCGGGCGCAGCGCCCATGGCCTGGCTCTCGGTGCAGATGATCTCGTAGACCAGGCCCGTGGTCGTGATGACGTCGATCTTGACGCCGGCCAGGTCCTGCATGCCCTGGCTGTGCTCGTTGACGGAGACTCCGCAGGCGAAGCCGGTCGTCGTGCTGTTCGGGTAGCCCGTACGGCCGCTCAGGTCGGTCCACCGCATCTTGTGGTCCTGGTTCGGGCGGACGTCGCGGATGCCGGCGTACGTCCTGCGGTTGCTCACCGCGGCACGCACCTCGTACACCTGCTGGTCCTGGTAACCGTCGATGTCCGTGCACGGGCCCGCGGGACCGGTGGGACCCTTGGGACCCATCGGGCCTCTCGCCCCGGTGGCACCCTTCGGGCCGGTGGCGCCCTTGGGGCCCCGCGGTCCGGTGGGCCCCGTCGCGCCCTTGCAGCCCGTGGCGGGGATCCCGTGGGGCTGGGCCCGGTACTCGTGGCCCTGCTGGCAGTTCGCGGTGCGGGCGGTCGTCGCCTGTGCGCGATCGCTCACGTCACGGGTGGCGGCGGCGGCCGGGGTGGCCAGGCCGGTCGCCAGGACCAGCGCCAGCGACGCCACCGTCCCGGCCTTCCTGAAGGTGTCTCGCGCCAGTGGCCCGAGCGGTGAGGACGCCCCGAACTCAGGTCTCATCTGCATGCTCCTTGCCTCAACCGGATCGGGTGACGTCCCGAATCCGAGTGCGAGCTTGACCTGGACCGGTCGGTCGGACCGGCTTCACGGGCCGGAACGCGCCTGCTTGTCGACGTATCGGACTAATCCATGCCATCTGATGGGGCATTTTCTGCTCACGGTCACCCGAGCGGCTCCCGCGTGGATGAGCGCCCCGGACGCGCGCCCGTGCCACCTTGGCGCGGTGAAACAGCAGACCCTCTGCCTGTGCATGATCGTCAAGAACGAGTCCGCCGTGATCGAGCGCTGTCTGAGCGCCGTCCGCCCCTTCATCGACCACTGGGTCATCGACGACACCGGCTCCACCGACGGCACCCGGGAACTGATCCGCGAGGTGCTGGACGGCATCCCCGGCGAACTCCACGAGGAACCCTGGGTCGACTTCGGGCACAACCGGACCCGCAACATCCAGCGGGCGCGGGGACGTGCCGACTACCTGCTCACCCTCGACGCCGACCACGTGCTGCGCCAGGACGCCCCGCTGCCCCGCCTCACGGCCGACTCGTACCTGCTGCGCTACGACGTCCCCGGCACCCAGCACCGGTTCAAGCACCTCCTGCGGGGCGACCGGCTTTGGCGCTACGAGGGGGTCACCCACGAGTACCCGTGCACTGACGAGGACGACGTACAGGAGAACCTGGACGCACTCGTCGTGGAGGACCATGCCGACGGCGGGTGCCGTGACGACAAGTTCGAGCGGGACGCGCGGCTGCTGCGCGCCGAGCTGGTCCGCGAGCCCGGCAACCCCCGCACCGTCTTCTACCTGGCCAACACCGAACGCGACCTCGGCCACGCCGAGGAGGCGATCCACCTCTACGAGCGGCGGGCCGCGATGGGCGGCTGGGGCGAGGAGGTCTACGTCTCGCTGCTGGAGGCCGGCATCCTCCGGGCCGGGCGGACCGACGGCTGGCCGGCGGCGATGGACACGTTCTCCCGGGCCTGGGACGCCCGTCCCACCCGGCTCGAAGCCTGCTACGAACTGGCCGCGGGCCTCAGACTGCGCGGCCGCCACCACACCGCGCACGCCCTGCTCTCCCGGGTCGTCGGCCGGCCGGAGCCGGACGACCTGCTGTTCACCCGGTCCTGGGTGTACCGGTGGGGACTGCTCTTCGAGTACGCCGTCACGGCCCACTGGGTGGGCGACCACGAGGCCGCCGTCCGCGCCTGCGACCGGTTGCTGGCGCTGCCGGACCTGCCCGCCGAGATCCGCCAACAGACCCTGATCAACCGGCAGTTCTCGGCGCCGTGGGTGCCCGGGCCCTCGTCCCCTGCCCGCAGGCCGAAGGCGGGCAGGGGGAGGAAGAGGTGAAGGGCTGACAACGGGGTTTCCCGTTACTTGCTGACGGCGAACCGCATCAGGCCCAGCTCGTCACCCTGCTTGATCTTGCCCGTGACGTTGATGACCTCCAGCTTCCACACCGGTCCGACGCGCACCGCCTTGGCGACCGCGCAGGCGTTGTCCGTGGTGAGCATCGACGGCCAGATGTCGGCGACCTGCTGGGAGCTGCCGCCGGTGGCGTCGTAGACCTTGAAGCTGATGTTGCGCGCCTTCTGGAAGGAGCTGCCCTTCTTGTAGGCGGCGGCCACGAAGACGATCGACGTGATGTGCGGCGGGATCTTCGCGAACTCGACGGTGACCGTCTCGTCGTCGCCGTCCCCGTGGCCGGTCTGGTTGTCGCCGCTGTGCAGCAGCGAGCCGTTGCCGATCGGGTCGAGGGAGTCGAGGCCCGCCAGGCGCACCGGGTCGCTGTCGTGCAGGGCGATCGCGATGAGGTCCAGGTCGGTGCCGGACTTGCGGCGGAGCATGCCCATGACGCCGCCGCTGGAGCCGGAGGTCGGGTCCCAGGAGACGCCTATGGAGAGATGGGTGACACCGTCCAGATCGGCGGGGCCGCTTTCCTTCGTGAGCGTAATCATGCGCTCATACTGCCCCGAACCTCCCCGAGGTCCCAGAAGAGACCCGCCATGATCGCCAGGGCCTCCCGGGCCACCGTCCCCAACAGGTGCTCGTCGGGGGCGTGTTGGGCGCAGGACGGATGGGAGTGCGGGACCCACACCGTCGGCAGGCCCAGGACGTCGGCGAAGGCGTCGTTTGGGAGGGTCCCGCCCAGGTTGGGCAGGATCGCCGGGGACTTGCCCGTCGTACGGCGCAGGGAGGCCGTGGCCCAGCGGACCCAGGGGGAGCCGGGGTCCAGGCGGGTCGCGGGGACGGCGGCGACGCGGTCCACCTCGACCATGGGGAAGCCGTGGGCGTCGAGATGTTCTCTTACTGTTCCCGCGAGGTTCCGCCAGTCCGTGCCGACCACGAACCGCAGCTGGACGTCCGCGTGGGCGGTGCCGGGGATCGCGCCCACCGGCTTGGCCGGGTCGCCGGCGGAGAGGGTCAGCACCTCCAGGGTGTTCCAGGCGAAGACGCGCTCGGCGGGGGTGAGACCGGGCTCGCCCCAGTCCTCGTCGACCGCCGGGTCGGCCTCCCCGCCACCGACGGTGAGGTCCGCGAGGGCCGCTCTGACCGGCTCGGGGATCGCGGGCGGTCGTAGCCCTTCGACGCGGATACGGCCGTCCGCGTCGACCAGGGTCGTCAGGGCGGCGGCGAGGACGGTGGCCGGGTTGCGCAGGGCGCCGCCCCAGTTGCCGGAGTGGTGGGCGCCGGCCCGCAGGGGCACGCCGAGGCGGAAGTTGGCGGCGCCGCGCGAGCCGAGGAACAGGGTGGGGCGGTCGGCGGCGAGGCGGGGGCCGTCGGAGGCGATGAGGAGGTCGGCGGCGAGGTCGTCCCTCATCGCGTGGCAGAACTCGCGCAGGCCGGGGGAGCCGGTCTCCTCGCCGGTCTCGATCAACAGCTTGAGGTTGAAGCCGAGTTGGCCGTCGCGGGCGGTCAACACCTGTTCCAGTGCTGCCAGGTTGACGGTGTGCTGGCCCTTGTTGTCCGCCGAGCCGCGGCCGTAGAGGCGGTCGCCCTCGACGGTCAGGTGCCAGGGGGACAGGCCCTCGCGCCAGCGGCCGTCCTGGCCGGGGACGACGTCGCCGTGGCCGTAGACCAGCACGGTCGGCAGGTCGTCGGCCTCGTGGCGGTGGGCGAGGAGGAAGGGGCCCGCGTCCGCCACGGGGTTGTCGAGGATGCGGACGCTCGCGCCCAAGTGGCGGGCGGCCGGGGCGAGTTCGTGCTGGAGGTAGGCGTGCAGGCGGCTGATGTCGGCGTCCGGCCCGCTCTCCGTCGGCATCGCGACCCGGCGGCGCAGGTCCGCGAGGAAGCCGCCGGAGTCGAAGTAGGCGGTGGCCAGGTCGACGGCGGTGTCGCGGCTGCTCATGCGTCTCCGTTCGTGGGCTTCTCAAGTCCGGCCAGGCGCCCGTCCTCGCGGTCCAGCCAGTGCCGTCTCAGCGCGTCCAGGACGACGCTGACGTCGAAGGACGTGACGCCCGGCAGGTCGGCCAGGTCCCGGGTGAGGAACGCGGTGAGGCCCTCCTCGTCGCGGAACACGGCCACATGGACCACGCAGGAGGTGCCCGCGGTGGTCGTGACGTAACGCGCCGACGGATGCCGGGCGAGGGTGTCGGCCACCTCGCGCATCGCGCTGGGCGCGACCGTCAGACCGATCGCCACCTCCAACGCGTAACCCAGCAGGCCCGGTTCGATCTCCACACGCGGGCGGACCAGGCCCCGCTGGAGCAACGACTGGGTGAGCCGGTACGCCGTGGACTGGCCGATGCCGAGCTCGCGGGCGACCTGGGCGGCCGTCATGCGGGCGTCGGCGGCGAGGAGCCGCAGGATGCGCAGCTCGTCCTCGGTGAGCGCGCCGGTGCGGGGCGCGCTGCCGGGGGTGCCCTCCTGGGCGGTGTGCCGCGCGAGCCGTCGTACCTGATCCTCGGAGAGCCGGGGCAGGCGCCAGGAGTCGGACTTGGTGCCGGCCGACAGGATCAGGTCCGAGCGGGCCGAGCGGACGCCCGGGAGCGCGGGGACGGTCCGCCCCAGCAGCTCGGTGGTGCGGTCGCGGCGGGACGGCTGGACCGAGCAGTAGACGTCCCACTGGCCCGCGGTGACCGCGACATGGCTGGTCTCGGGCAGGTCGGCGAGCCGGCGGGCGACTTCGGGGGCCCGGCCGGGTTCCGCCGTCACCCAGACATGCCACGGGTGGCCCTCGCCGGAGACCGACCAGTCCAACTGGCCGATCACCCGCAGCAGTCGGTCGGACTCCAGCCGGGCCAGCCGCCGCCCCGCCGTGCTCGCCGACACCCCCAGCACCTCCGCCAGCAGACTCAGCGGCGCCCGGGGGGCGTGCTGGAGGGCTGCGACGAGGTCGAGGTCGTCGTCGTCCAGTGCGGTCATGGATCCATCGTAGAGAACGAATCCATCAGATGGCAGCGTCATGTGAAGGATACAAGCGCAACAAGCATTTTACTTGCATGATGCCGTCGCATGGGGAGTCAATGGAGCGGTGACTGACCGCGTGCTCGCCACCCTCGTCCGTGTCGAAAAGGCCGGGAACAGACTCCCGCACCCCTTCTGGCTGTTCGGGGTGCTGAGTGCCGTACTCGCCCTGGTCAGCTGGGCGTTGGCCGCCGCCGGTGCCTCCGCGCCCAACCCCGCGACCGGCAGGACCGTCACCGTCCACAGCCTCGTCTCCGGCGAGGGGCTGCGGATGATGATCGGCGAGGCGGTCACCAACTACGCCACCTTCCCGCCCCTCGGCACGATCCTCGTCGTCATGCTGGGCGTGGCCGTCGCCGACCGTTCCGGGCTCCTGCCGACGATGCTGCGGGCCGCCGTCGCCCGGGTCCCGGCCCGCTGGCTCACCTTCACCCTGGCGTTCACGGCGATGGTCGCGCACGTCGCCTCCGACGCCGCGTACGTGGTCCTCGTGCCGCTCGGGGCGATGGCGTTCAAGGCCGTGGGGCGCAGCCCGATGCTGGGCGCGGTGGTCGCGTTCGTGTCGGTGTCCGCCGGCTACGACGCGAGCCCGCTGGTCACCCCGACGGACGCGGTCCTCTCCGGGCTCACCACCGCGGCCGCGCAGACCGTCGACCCCGGATACGTCGTCACCCCGCTCTCCAACTACTTCTTCTCGCTGGGCTCTTCACTGGTCCTGGCCGCCGTCGTCACCGTCGTCACCGAGAAGGTGATCGCCAGGCGGGTGGCCGCGATGCCGGACGAGGAGGACGCGACCGGCACGGAGGCCGAGGAGTTGACCCTGCGCGAGGACGAGCGGCGCGGGCTGCGGTTCGCCGGTGTCGCACTGCTCGCGTACGCCACCGTGATCGTGGCCGCGATGATCCCGTCCGGCTCGCCCCTGCGCGGCGAGGGCGGCAGCATCGTGCGGTCGCCCGTGCTCACCGGCATCGCGGTCGTGCTCGCGGTGGCGTTCCTGATCGTCGGCGCGGTGTACGGCCGCACGGTCGGCACCGTGCGCACCGCCCGCGACATCCCCGACCACATGGCGCAGGGGCTGCGGGAGTTGGCCCCGATCCTCGTCCTGTTCTTCGCGATCTCGCAGTTCCTCGCCTACTTCAAGTGGACCGGCGTCGGCGAGGTCATGGCGATCCGCGGCGCCGACCTGCTCAAGTCGGCCGGGATCACCGGCCCGGTGGCCTTCCTCGGCGTCCTCGTGGTCTGCACGGTCATCAACCTGCTCGTCACCAGCGGCTCCGCCCAATGGGCCCTGGTCGGCCCGGTGTTCGTGCCGATGTTCATGCTCCTCGACATCTCGCCCGAGGTGACCCAGGCGGTGTACCGGATCGCCGACTCGTGCACCAACGCGATGACCCCGATGAGCGCCTACTTCGTGATGACCCTGGGCGTGATCCAGCGCTACCGCCGCTCGGCCGGCATCGGCACGCTGCTCTCGCTCACCCTCCCGCTCTGCCTGACCATGCTGGCCGCCTGGACGCTGCTGTTCTACGCCTGGTGGGCGCTGGGCATCCCGCTCGGACCCGGGGTACCGGTCCGCTGAGCCCCGTCCACAAGGACCCGCCGACCGCCGTACGAGAGAGAAGAGCCGCCGATGTCCCTGCGCCGCCTGGAGTCCCTGGCCCGCGTCGCCCTGCCCGCGATGACCGACGACCTGCGCGCCCTGGTCGAGCTCGAAACCCCCAGCCACGACAAGGAGTTGCTGAACAAGGGCCTCGCCGCGATCGAGACCTGGACCCAGGACCGACTCGGCCCGCCCGACGCCGTACGGCGCTACGACGGCGGCCCGCACGGCGACATGCTGGAGCTGCTGTACGCGGGCACCGCACCGACGACCGCCCTGGTGCTGTGCCACTACGACACGGTCTGGCCCGCCGGGACCCTGGCCGAGTGGCCCTTCGAGGTGACCGGAGGGCGGGCGAGCGGGCCCGGTGTCTTCGACATGAAGTGCGGTCTGGTGCAGGCCGTTTGGGCCCTGCGGCTGCTGCGTGAACTCGATCTCCCGCGCCCCGCCGTCCGTCTCTTCCTCAATGGGGACGAGGAGATCGGCAGCCCCGCCTCCCGGCCGCACATCGAGCGGCTCAGCGAGGACGTGGTGGCCACGCTGGTGTGCGAGGCGGCGGCCGGGCCCGAGGGGGCGCTGAAGACCGCGCGCAAGGGTGTCGGCCTGTTCGAGGTGGACGTCGAGGGCGTCGAGTCGCACGCGGGTCTCGACCCGGACCGGGGCGCGAGCGCGGTGCACGCCCTGGCCGAACTGGTCACGCGGATCGCCGGGTTGGGCTCGCGCGAGCACGGCACGACCGTCAACGTCGGGATGATCGGCGGCGGGACGGGGAGCAACGTCGTCGCCGGGCGCGCGTACTGCCGTATCGACGTACGGGTCGCCGTGCCGTCCGAGGCGGACCGCATCGACGCGGCGCTCGCGGGGCTACGGCCCTCCGACCCCCGGGTGAAGGCCACGGTCACCGGCGGCTGGAACCGGCCCCCGATGGTCCCCGGCACCGGACTGCTGTTCCGGCAGGCCCAGTTGATCGCCACCGACCTCGGCGCATCCCTCGACGAGACCGCCGTCGGCGGCGCGAGCGACGGCAACTTCGTGGCCGCCCTGGGCCGTTCGGTCCTCGACGGACTGGGAGCGGTGGGAGACGGCGCTCACGCCCGCCACGAACACGTACTGCTGGAACACATCCCGACACGCACGGCGCTGATCGCGGGGTTGCTCGCGAGGTGCGCCGGATAATCCCGTGGCCGGGACCGGGAAGGGCGCAGGAGACTGGGGTATGCCTCGACTCATCACCCCCGAACCCCGGTTCCGCACCTCCTTCCTGGACGCCGTGCGCGAGAACCTCGCCGAGGGCGGGCGCGTCGGCGACATCCTCGCCTGGGAGCTGCGCGAGTACGGCGACACCTGGGACGAGCCCGAGGGGTTCGCGCGTTACGTCCGCGCCGCGCGGGAGCAGGCGGCGGAGGAGGAGGGGTACCGGTCCGCGGGCTTCGTGCCGGTCAGTTGGTACTGGTACGTGGACGGGGACCACTACATCGGGCGTATTCAGGTCCGCCATCGGCTGACACCGCACCTGCGCGACTACGGCGGCCACATCGGGTACGGCGTACGCCCCACCGCGCGTCGGCGCGGGCACGCTACGGCCATGCTCCGAGAGGCGCTGCCGCACGCCCGTGCCCTGGGGCTGGGGCGGGTGCTTGTCACCTGCGATGTCGTCAATATCGGGTCCCGTAAGGTGATCGAGGCCAATGGTGGTGTTCTCGAGGACGAACGGGGCGGGAAGTTGCGGTACTGGATCCGGACCGGGAACTGAGGCGTCTTCGTCGTCATGGACCTGGAGAAGCAGCCCGCGCGGCGCGAGCCCGAAGGGTGTCTGACCGTCGCGATCAGGATTCCCGTGCGGATCGTCGTGCTCGTTCTCGTCGTGCCCGTGCGGGTGGTGTGGGACGGGCTCGTCGTGCTGGGGCGGTTCCTGCGGGACAGCGTGCTGCGGCCGCTGTGGCGGGTGCTGGTCGTCTGGCCGTGCGTGGTGCTGTGGCGGTACGGCGTCGTGCCGCTCGCCAAGGCGGTCGGGTGGCTCGGGAAGGTGCTCCTCGTCATCCCGGCCGGCTGGCTCTACCGCTATGTGCTGACGCCCGTCGGACACGGCGTCGCGTGGTTCCTGCGGGGTACCGGGGCGGTGCTCGTGTGGATCTACGCGCGCGTGCTCACGCCCGTCGGACACGGGATCGCGTGGCTCGTCACCGGTATCGGGGCCGTCCTCGCCTGGATCTTCACCCCGGTGGGCCGTGCGATCGCCTGGTGCGCCCAGGGGATCGCCTGGCTGGCGAACACGGTCGCCACCGGCGTCGGGATCGCCCTGTACTGGATCGCCCGGATCCTGCTCGTGCTGCCCGCGCTCGCCCTGTGGCGCTGGCTCCTCGTGCCCGTCGGCCGCGTCCTCGCCGTCGTCGGCCGCGAGGTCTGGGACGCCCTCGGGCACGCCTGGCGGATCGCCGGGCACATCTCGCTCGCCGTCGGACGGTTCCTCGCCACCCTCTTCAGGTGGATCTTCGTGGAGCCGGTGCGCTGGGTGTACCGCACCCTGCTCACACCGGTCGGCCATGTGATCCGGGACGTCGTGCTGCGCCCCGTCGCCGAGGCCGCGCGCAGTGTGGGACGGGTCACCCGGGCGGCGCTGGACTCCGCCCGCGAGTCGGTACGCCAGGCCCGCGCCGACTTCCGGCGGATGCTCTTCGGGGCGACCCGCGAGCGTGAGGCGGTCGCCCGACGGGAACCGACGGGCGCCGACACACGTACTCTTGGTAGTAGTACGACCGCACTCACGAAGGACTAGGACACTGGGCAAGCGACAGCCCGAAGGCCCGCCGCCCGCACCCGCGGTGCAGCGCATCCGACTGCGCTACACCAAGCGCGGCCGCCTCCGGTTCACCAGCCACCGTGACTTCCAGCGCGCCTTCGAGCGTGCGCTGCGCCGCGCCGAGGTGCCGATGGCGTACTCGGCGGGGTTCACGCCGCATCCGAAGGTGTCGTACGCCAATGCCGCACCCACCGGCACGGGCAGTGAGGCGGAGTACCTGGAGATCGCGCTCACCGAGGCGCGCGACCCGGAGAAGCTCAGGCTCCTCCTAGACGAGTCGCTGCCCACCGGGCTCGACATCGTCGACGCGGTCGAGGCCCGCACCTCGGGACTCGCCGACCGGCTCACCGCCTCGGTGTGGGAGCTCAGGCTGGACGGCGTGGACCCGGAGCGGGCCGAGAGCGCGGTCGCGGCCTTCAAGACCGCGGACGCGGTCGAGGTCCAGCGGACGACCAAGAACGGCCTCCGCACCTTCGACGCCCGCCCCGCGGTCGTACAACTGGAAACGCACAGTGAGACGGCTGATAGGCCGACCGACCAGCCCTGTGCGATACTGCGGCTGGTTGTTCGGCACGTGACGCCTGCCGTTCGACCCGACGACGTCCTGTCCGGTCTCCGCGCCGTGGCCGACCTGGCGCCGCCGGTCCCCGCAGCGGTGACCAGGCTGGCGCAGGGGCTGCTCGATGAAGAGACCGGCACGGTGACCGACCCGCTCGCGCCCGACCGCGAGGCAGCCGAGGCCCTCTCGAAGGCCGAACCGACTGCCATCGCGACGGCGTCGGCGTAGAAGGTCCCGCGAAGGACGGACGTCGTAGCGCCGCCCTTGTACTCGGGAGCCACCTGGGTCGGGCAGCGCACCGACCACAAGACTTTCGCCAGGCCGTACGTACACATGGCGTACGGAACCGGTGAGACAGGACACAGAGAGCTCCCGTGTGGCGCCCGCGCCCCGGACGGCGGCGACGCGCATCGCGCGAGCCGCGGACGTCAACGGCGGTCGATGCCATCGATGCCGGACCAGCGCGGCGCCCGGGGGCCTGACGGGAGAAACGCCCGCATGCTCGAACCGACCGAGCCCACCGAGGGCTCCGAAGAACTGAACAGCCCGAGCGACACCCTGCCGCCGCGTCGGCGGCGCCGTGCCGCGTCCCGGCCCGCGGGGCCGCCGGCCGCTGTCGTCCCGACCGACGAGGAGATCGTCGCCCCGGCCATACCGGCCGCGGAGGCGGAGGACCTCGTGACCGATCTCGTGCCGGACGAGGACGAGAAGCTCGACGAGAGCGTCGACGGTGTCGAGAGCGCCGACGACGCCGACGGTACGGCCGAGGTCGTGGCCGAGCCCGCTCCGCGTACGCGTCGCCGGGCCACGCGGCGGGCCTCCGCGCCCGCCGGGGCGCCGGCCGCGGCAGCGGAGAGTGCCGAGACCGTGGTGCCGGTGGCTGCCGCCGGCTCCGGTGACCAGGAGAGCGCGGCTGTCGAGAGCCCCGAGGCCGAGGAGTCCGCCGCGCCCCGCACTCGCCGGCGCGCGACCCGTCGTGCGTCTGCTCCGGCCGGGACGCCTGTGGTCGCCGAGACCGACGGTGCGACTGCTGCGCCGGTGAGCGCCGAGACGGCCGTTGCCGAAGCGCCCGCCGCCGCTGAAGCGCCCGCCGCCGAAGAGGCCGCGCCCGCTCCGCGTCGGCGTCGGGCTTCCCGGCGCGCTTCCGCGCCGGCCGGTGCTCCGGAGGCCGCCGAGGCGGTCGTGAGCGCCGTAGAGGCTGTCGAGACCGCGCCCGCCGTAGAAGCCGCGCCCGCTGTAGAAACCGAAACCGCCGAGGACGACGCTCCCCGTCGTGGGCGGCGCCGGGCCACGCGTCGGGTGACCGCGCCCGCCGCCGAGGCCGCCGCTGAGGGCTCCGCCGACGTGCCGAGTGCCGCTGCCGTTGAGGAGGCCGCCGTGGCCGACAGCTCTGCCGAGGTCTCGGAGGCCCCGGCCGCCGAGGAGGCGCCCGCCGAGGACGCCTCCCCGCGTCGTCGCCGTCGTGCCGTGCGGCGGGCCGCCGGTGGGTTCTCCGAGCCCGCCGCCCGGGACGCCGTGGACGAGGACGACTCTCGCCCGCGGTGCCGACGATGGCCGCCTTGCCGAACGACTCGAT
>NZ_JBEYVC010000069.1:0-51068 GCF_040643855.1 Streptomyces sp. NPDC047072
ACGAGGCCGACGGCGTGCGTTGGGTCCTCCCGGAAGAACTCGACGGCCTCGACATCCACGCCAGCATGCGGGAGCAGATCGGCCACTACCTCTCCGGCGAATACCCCTACCTGGGCTGAGCCGGGCCTATACCGTCAGCCCGGCGGCCTCGGCTCGCGCCTGCACCCGCGCCACACTCTCGTGGATGCCGGGTGCGGCCCGACGGATGAACCGCCCGACCACACTGTCCGTGCCGTAGCGACCGAGGATCTCGTCGATCCGCGCGTACGCCGTCGTCGGTGATCCGTCGGGAGTGGTGGTCATGTCGCAGTACACCAGGGCATCCACCAGGACTTCGTCGTCCAGCTGCGGAAACTCCGCCTCCAGAATCTCCCGCAACCAGCGCTCCTCGGCTTCGAGCAGAGCGAAGGAGTGGTTGGCCACCAGCCGCATGACCCGCTCGTCCACCCCCGGCACCGTCCGCAGGTGACGAGCCCCGTCCAGAGGGTGGAAGCCTGTCAGCGCCACGGTCGGCGCGTATCCGACGTCGTGCAGCACCGCGGCCGCGACCAGCGTCTCGGCGTCATCTCCCAGGACCGGAGCCAGCGACTCGGCGCGGGCCGCCACCCCGCGACTGTGAGCCCATCGACGAGGCAGAGGCTCAGCGAGCAGGGACTCCGCCAATTGGTACGCCCAACCGACCACAGCCATGACAGCGAGCGTACCTGCTGATCACACAGCGGAGCAGGGATCAAATGTGTCGAGTCCGTAGTCGGTCTCACATCGGGAGGTCGCGCCTGACGGGAGACCATGAGACCAAGGGTTGTCCCGTAACAGCCGATCACTGAACAAATCCTATGAATCCCCACATAGATCTAATTGCTCAATCTTAACCGGTTTATGCGGGTTCGGCGTAACGTGAAAGGTCTCGTAATAGCTGTACGAATTAAACGCACTCGCATCCGCAACCTGCTCAAGACTGTCCCGCCTACGCACCCAATCGACCCCACCGGCATCAACGAACAAAAGATAGTCAGTGGCCATTAGCGCTCCGGATGGAACATCCAACCGAATTCTTTGACCTCCCTCGTCCCACACTTTAGAACCTGAAAGGTTGACACTCTGCAACGCGACTTGAGAACAAGGAGGCAAGGTTCCCAGGAGCACCCGGAGGGACGCTCTCAAGGGTGGTCCGAAGCCGTCATTATTTTCTTCACCAGGGAATACTAATTCAACGTGAACTTCAACGCTTGACACCGGGTCGAGAGATCGGTTCATAATTGTTATTTTGCGACTCCACGGACTGCCAGGGCCTTCCCCCAAATACGAGCTAACCTTCACTGCTTGATCACGCTCTTCCCTTCGCGCATCTTCACGGGACTGGGAGAGCTGATCCTCTGAAACCAAGGCCCCATAATAGGTAGCAATTCCGGTGAAGACGATTCCGCCAACAGCTGCCACTCCTGCAAGAACCGTCCCGAGCTGCACCCACCAATTAAGACTGCGCCATCCCCCGCGTCCAGTATCTTCGGCATCCTCCCTCTCCCGCGCGCGGACAGTTTGCGGCCGTGGCCGTCTCCGTGCCACCCTCAGCCTTGCCTGTCTCCCTGTATCGCCCCTCAACGCTCTCCCTCCCTCTCGAAAAACGGGCGTGACGGCCCATACGCCTTTTCTGTACTGCTCGCCAGTGGGGCGCCAATGCAGGCATCACAACGAAGGGCGGCGTCATTCCGCCGCAGCTCGCGCCCGACTGCCGCCCCATTATCGACTGATAACTCGGCTCATTTTGTTAGTCGTTGTTAGAAACCATGGATCTCGGCTGGTATGGAGTGATTGCCGTTCACCGTTGCCTCGCCGACCCTCAGCGACACCGAGAATTTTCCATCAAGGCGCTTTGATCGATTAGTACTTCCCTTATCGACCGGGAGAGTCACTGAGACGTGGGTGGGGGTGGGGCCGCCTCCACCCCACCCCCACGGATCGGAGGAGTCACTGACCACATGGAACCTCTTTGGGAATTCGATATGGATGAGCGTCGATTGCTTTGCCGACAGGGGGACGTTAGCTGGAAACTGGAATTCGAGGACGCCCTCCGCGCACCTCATGTCCAGCCGTCCTGTTGTTTCATAAGCGTATCCGTCTGAGTCCTCCACTGCCCCCTCGACTTCTTGGCGCCCAGCATCGTCAATCCGCGTGACCTTGATGACATCCATGATTCGATAGAAGGGTCCTTGGTCGTGGCACCCATGGACGGCCCGGTTCGCGAAGGTGACCCGTAAGCCAATCTGCTGAAGGGCATACGGGGTTGAAGAGTCGTTCAGGACAGCCACAGAGGCTCGGAACGTGGTCTCCTTCTGGGCTACCGAGATTCCTTGGATTTGCACGTCGTACGCGGCGTCACTGAACCCGAGAACGTCATGGCGCAGCGGCCTCCCGATGGTGGGGGCGAGCGGTATGGCGATCATGGTAGTGATCGTGACTAAGCCAACTGCCGCTGCGGCGATGCGCCAGCGGCGTCGCACACGCAGGGAACCGGCATCATCGCGAAGAGTCCAGGGAAAGATCGCTAGGCCAAGGGCGGAGCAGGCGATTGCGATCATCAATGCGATTGCCGATGCTGGGCGTTGTTGTGAAGCCGCGACCACTACTGATGTCAGTGTGCCGACTGTTGACAAAGCGATTACTGTCCAGTCGACACCGTTTCGCGGCACGCTCATTTGTACGCCCCCGTATTACGTGTTCCAGAGGGTGAATTGTGGCGTGCTCGAAGAGTGCCGTCTATCCCCTGTCGTGTCGATACGCCATTTCCGTGGGTGCGATCTTGCGCCAGTCTGGGGTACCAACTGCCGTGCATGCCGAACGCCTGGCTCGGGAGCGATGACTGCCGAGCCGGGACCCGAATTCGATGACTCACGCTCCTCCGAGGACGGTGAGCTCGTCTTCGAGGTTCTCAAGCTCACGGAGCAGGCGGCGGATCGCGACTTGGCGCTCACCCCAATGGCGTTTCAGGTCCTTCTCCGCCTCCGCTGACAGGTCGTACTCCGCGGTCGTGGCTCCGTAGAGACTGGACAGCATGTACAGCAGCGCGATCCGAGCGCAGGCGCGCACTTCCCGGATCGGGAGGCTGGGGTGCTCCGAGCGGTAGGCCCTGACCATCGCCAGGGCGCACGCAGCCCACTCGGGGCTGGTCGCGACGGTGCGCGGGTCGAACGCCGCCCTCCCCAGCTCCCAGGCCGGCGACGCGCCGGCGCAGCGGAAGTCGATGACGCCGGTGACGGCGTCGGCGAGGACGATCAGGCTGGTACGGGTCAGGTCCGCGTGCAGTGCCTGCTCCTCCAGTGTCTCGGGGAGGCGGGCTCGCAACCGGGGGACGTGGGTGCGCAGATCCTCACGCCGCTGGTCAAGGTCAACGCGCAGTTCGTCCAGACGGTCGTGGCCCTGGCGCCTGGCCCTGGCCATCACGGTGTCGCATCTGGCCACGGCGTCCTCGACGGACTCGGTCCGCCAACGGGTGTGCTGTACGCGCCTGGGCATCGGATACGCGGCGAGGGCACGGTGCATGCGCCCCATGACGACGCCGATGTGCTCGGCGAGCGGGATCGTCATCGCCGACGTGGTTACCCGACCTGGAGCCTCGTCGACGACGGCCCATGCGCTGCCTCCCGCGATGGTGACCAGGTTGTCGTCGGCATCGGGCCACACCCGCGGCACGGGGATCCGCGCGGCCCGGCAGTACTCCGACATGTCCCACGCGTTGCGCGCCGGGTCCAGGTCGGCCATCGAGCGGTACTGCTTGACGAACAGCCTCAGCCCGTCGTCCGTCAGGACTCGCCGGTTGATGGTGTCCGTGCCCATGTGCACCGGTTCGACGACAGCGGCGACCAGCCCGTACCTCTCTTCCAGCACTTCGGCGGCCAGCGTCTCGCCCCAGCCTGTTGCGTCCATTCAGATCACCGACCGCCGTGCGCAGGGGGACACTGGTCCGCGCCAACCGTTCCGGAGGAGGCGTTCACACACGCCACCCGCTCCACACGCTCTTGCCGGTCTCCAGGCGCAGGTTCTCCAGCATGGTGCGCGCCTCGTCGACCAGTCCGCTGTCGCGCTGCCTGATCCCCCAGTCCAGGCAGTCCAGCGCGTCCAGAGCCCCGTACGTCCGGCACGCGATCTGTTCCTCTTCGGTGAGTGGGCGGCCGTACCCGTGGTGGAAGGCGGCGTTCAGATCGGGGCGGTTGCACAGGACCCGGTAGCGCAGGCGACTCAGGTCGCGGTAGGCAGCGGACCGGAGTTCTGCGCGTTCGAAGTCGATGACCCGCAGTCGCTGCTCGGTCTCGTCCCACATCCAGTTCTTGGGCATGAAGTCGCCGTGCTGCGACACCAGGGGCAGGCGCGGAGGAGCCTCCCCGGCGAGCACGCGCACCATCGCGCGATCGTGTTCCGGCGCGTTCCCCGCCGTACGGTCCAGCAGTCGGGCGACCGCCTCCTCCCACGCCTCCTCGGCCGCTTCCAGCGTCGGCTCGTCGACCGCCGCGGTGTGGAACCGGGCTAGCAGTTCGCCGGCCTGTTCGTAGGCCGCCCTCTCCTGCTCCGCCGGCAGACGCAGCGTGTCGAGACCGCGGCCTGGCACGGCGGTGACCAGGACGGTAAGGGTCTGCGTGTCCGCCGCCACCAACTCCGGTGCGCGGCCCGCACCCAGGGCCACGGTCCACTTCTGGTACGCGTCCACCTCGCGCCGGTGGAGTTTCGGACCCGCATGGATCTTCCCGAACCACCGTTCACCGCCAGGTCCGTTGACCTCCCAGAGAGAGGGCCGGACCTCACCGGGCCGGGGGTGCTCGGCGACCACGGAGTACGTGTCGGTCGCCGCCTCCACCAGGCGGTGGAGTGCGATGGGCATGTCGGTCACGGTGAGGCCTTCCGCTCGCCAGGCCGCCCGGCTACGCCACGTTGAGTGACATGCCGGACGCCCTCAGTGTCCTGTTGTGGGTGGGTAGCTTGGCAAGGGCCACTGACAGTGCGGCCTGACCTGCTCATCTGCGGGTGAGTACGTCAGGGACCCGGAGATCCTTCCGGTCGAGGAGCGGGTCAGGCGCGCGCCAACCACCGCTGCCGCTCGGCATCAGTGACCAGGCCGTGATGGTGGTCGATCTCCAACTGGGCGAGGTGGGCGTAGTGGGCGACCACCTCGGCGCCGAGAGCGTCCTCCGCGAGGGCGCTGTTCCGGAAGGCGTAGAGCGCGTCCTGGAGCGTGGACGGCACCGCCACACCATCCGCTTCGTGGGCGTTACCCGTTGTGGCGACGCCGAGGACGAGATGGCGCTCGATGCCGTGGTCGACGGCCGCCAGGGCCGCCGCCAGGGCCAGGTACGGGTTGGCGTCCGCTCCCGGTACACGGATCTCCAGGTGCAGGCTGTCGCCGCGCCCGACGACACGGACCGCGCAGGTGCGGTTGTCGTAGCCCCACGTCATCGTGGTGGGCGCGCACGAACCGGACACGAACCGCTTGTAGGAGTTGATGTTCGGCGCGTACAACGGGGCCAACTCCGGCAGGGCGTCGACGAGTCCGGCGACGGCCTGGCGCGCGATCCGCGAAAGGCCGCCGTCGCCGGGCTCGTTGAGCTGGCTGACGCCGCCCCTCCACAGCGACACGTGCAGGTGGAGGCCGCTCTGTACGCCGGTTTCCGGAGCCGCCATGAACGTGGGCGCCAGCCCCGCGCTCGCGCCCAGGACCCGGACCGCGTGCTTGAAGAGCAGGTGGCCGTCGCAGGCGGCGAGCGCCCCGCCGTACGGGAAGGTGACCTCCACCTGTCCCGGGGCGCCCTCGGTCTTGATCGCCTCCAGGGGGAGGCCGGCCCCGGCGAGCGCGCGCTGTAGGCGGCGGAAGAACCGGTGGGCCCCCGGCGGGTGGTCGAGCGCGTAGTCGAGGTTCTCCGTCGTCAGCGGCCTCAGGCCTCGGGATCCGGATTCGGCGGCCTCCGCGTACGTGCCCTGGTAGAGCAGGAACTCGGTCTCCAGGCCCACCTTGACGTGCAGGCCGTGCCGGGCCAGACGCGTCAGCTGCCCGTGGAGGACCTGGCGGGGTGCGACCTCGATCGGTCTGCCGTCGTGGTGCACCGCGTCGCCCAGCACAACGGCGGTCCCCTCCATCCAGGGCAGTGTCCGCAGCGTCGACAGCGCCGGGCTGACGGCCAGGTCCTGGTAGCCGGTCTCCCACGAGGCCAGCGCGAAGCCGGGCACCGGGTTCATGTCCACGTCCGTGGCGAGCAGGTACGCGCAGAACTCGGCTCCGCCATGGGCGACGTCCCTGACGAAGTGCCGAGCGTCGTACCACTTCCCCTTCAGCCTCCCCTGGAGGTCGGGGGTGGCCAGCAGGACCGTCCGTATCCGGCCCGCCTTGACCAGGTTCCGCAGGTCGGTGAGGGACAGCTGCCCCTCCGAGCGTCCGCGCGGCGAGGAAGTGCGCCTGGTGGCGAGGCGTGCGACTGATCCGTTGTCGGAAGATGTCTCAACCATCAGACGACCTCGTCCTCGTAGGTGCTCGCCGAACGGTCGAAGTTCTCGGCGGGTACCCCGTACGACCGCTTCCCCTTGAACCGCCACGAGATCCAGGCCAGGACCAGGACGGAGACCAGCGCGACCGGTGCGTAGTTGAAGGAGTTGACGTTCACCAGCGCGTCACCCTCGGGACGGGTCTGCGGCAGGCAGAAGAGCACGGTCACGAAGCCGACCCAGACGACGGCAGCGGTGCCGACCGCCACGCCCCACCGGCCGAGGTTCCACGGGCCAGGCCGGAACAGGTGCCGGTTCTTGATCCGGAGGTAGATCGGTATCGCGTAGGCGGGCGTGATGCCGATGACGTTGATGCTCGTGATCGCCGTGTACGCGGTCGTGCTGTACAGGCTCGGCAGCGCGAGCACGAAGGGCACGGCGACCGAGAGCCATACGGCGGCGACAGGGGTCTGGGTGCGCCGGCTCAGGCGGCGCCAGGTGGTGGAGAAGGGGAGGGCGCCGTCCCGGGAGAACGCGAACACCATGCGGCTGGCGGAGGCGAGGCCCGCGTTCGCGCAGAAGAGCTGCGCCACGATGATCACCAGCAGGAGCGCCTTGGCGGCCGTCGGCCCGAGGGCGTCGAGGAAGATCTGGGCGGGCGGGACGCCGGTGGCGCTGCCCATGGTCCCGGCGTAGTCCTGGATCGCGAACAGCATCCCGGCGAGCAGTACGAAGCCGACGACCCACGACCAGAAGATCGAGCGGACGATGCCCCGGGCGGCGCTGACCTGCGCGTGCTCGGTCTCCTCGGAGAGGTGGGCGGAGGCGTCGTAGCCACTGAAGGTGTACTGGGCGAGCAGGAGTCCCAGCAGCCCGACGTAGAGGGGGTTGCTCCAGCCCGTGTGGTTGGTGAACTCGCCGAACACGAAGCTCGCCGGCTGGTGGTGGGAGGGGACGAGTGCCAGCGCCCCGACGATGACCGCGACGCCGCCGAGGTGCCACCAGACGCTGATCGAGTTCAGGATGCTGACGAGGCGTACGCCGAAGAGGTTGAGCGTGGCGAGGAGCAGCAGGATGACCCCGAAGATCATCAGCGTCCGTTCGGGGGTGGGGGTGAAGCCCCACTGGAGGTTGAGCCAGGCGCCTGCGAACAGGGCGGTGCCGTAGCAGCCGCCGGCCATTCCTCCCATCAGACCGAGGAGGTTGAGCCAGCCGGTGCCGTAGCCCCAGCGGGGACCGCCGAGCTTGCTGGCCATGAAGTACAGGGCGCCGGACACCGGGTAGGCGGAGGTGACCTCGGCGAGCGCCGCTCCGACGACCAGCACCATCAGGCCCACTAGGGCCCAGCCCCACAGCATGACGGCCGGACCACCCGTGACGAGCCCGAATCCGAAGAGGGTCATGCAGCCGGACAGGACGCTGATGATGGAGAAGCTGAGCGCGAAGTTCCCAAACGGCCCCATTCGTCGGGTCAGCACGGGCTCATAGCCGAGTTCCCTCAGGAACGCGTCATCGGACTTCTGCCTCTGGGCGCGGTGGTGTTGAGCTGATCGGGACACGGACAACCTCCGAAGAAGTGCAGGAGTTGAAAAATCGGTCAGGTTCATGCCAATAGGGCTGAATGGGCACCGGCAGGCGATCACGGGTGCGGCCCTGCGCGGGACCTGCGCCTCCGGGCGTAGGAGAGGGACTCAGCGCGGGCCCGAAGCAGCAGGGCCTCACCGGGGTCCGCCGCTGCCGCGCCGTCGTGCACCGAGGCCCAGGGCTCACGCGCCGCGTAGGGACCCATGACCTCGAACACCTCTGCCGCTTCGACGTACTGCTGGCCGGCCCACAACGCGTAAGCGAGATGGTTCAGATCGGCCACCGAGCAGAGTTCGGGAGGCGTCTTCCGAAACCAGTCGTGGAGAGCGTTCAGGGTGTACTCGATCGCGGGCTCCTCAGCCCACTGTCGCCGCCACAGCGGATCCACCCGAGCTCTACGCTGCTCGATCTGCGCGTACGCGGGCAGAAGCAGCAGCGGCGATCCGACGGGCCGCTGCCCTGCCACCGAACGGCCGAAGTCGACGACGGCCGCCAGGGACGAACCTCGCGGGCCGTCGAGGGAGAGCAGGAACTGCAGGACACGGTGGTAGGCCTCACGGTTGTACGGATCACGCTGGTCGACCTCATACAGGAGCCTCCAAGGACCGCTCGGCAGCATGGGCTCGGCGGACCTCATCCGGTGTTCCTGCCGCGACTGCCGTGTGTCGACCTGGGCGAGGGCAACCAGGCACACCCACGGCACGGGATCGTACGGAGCACGATGGGCCGCCAGCAGTGCCGCACGCCTTGCCCGTGTCTCGAACTCCAGGGTCCGCGGGTGCCGTTGGCGGTGGGCGCGCAACGTCCGCTCGACCGCGACACGAGCGGCCATCAGCTGCGCGTCGTAGCTGCCGGGCTCCTCTGCGAGCCAGACGTCGACCACGTCCGAGCGGGCCGCCGCCACGGCCAGCAGCTGAGTGCGGGATGTTCGCAGCGTCCAGTGCGTGCCCGTCTTCCCCAGCAGCTCTCGCGCCGGCTTCCAACGCCCCGCGCTCAGTTCGACCAGGGCCACACGGAGGTCGTCGTCGTGACCCGCCGGGTGGTAGACGAGACGCATCAGAATGCCTCGGCGCGGACCGAGCGCTGCCCGTGGTCGGGATCGGGACCGTTCGTCCGGTGCGCGCGAACCGAATGGGGGGACGTGCTCTTCGAGTTGGACGTGAATGTCATCGAGGTGCCTCAGGCAGGTTGGGGGGAGGGGCCGCGAAGTGGTGGGGCGGACCGGCGGCCGAGCGGGAACGGGAACTCGGAAGCCGAGTCGGTCTCGCTAGAAGCGAATCTGGCCGATCATGTCGGCGACGCCGGTCATGAACCGGTTGATGCTCGGGGCCATGGACGTGCTCGCCAGGAAGAACCCGAAGAGCACGCACACGACCGCGGGGCCGGGTTTCACGGTCTTGCTGCGGATCAGAAGGACGACGACGATCCCGAGCAGCAGCACGAGGGAGATGCTGAGAGCCATCAGGAGGTCGCTTCCTCCACGGGCCCTCGCCGCTCCCGGCGAGCCTGACCCAGCGCGCGGCGAAGGGCATCGGCCGACGTCAGCGTTCGGGGGCCTCGGGGGAAGACGTGCCAGTGCATCCCCGGAGGCGACGTGCTCTCGGCGGACGGCACGACGACGTGGCACTTCTGTCCCAGCGCGACAGTCCCCGGTTCCTCCCAACGGGCCGCCGTGCCCACGGGGACCAGGAAGTACAGCCGGGGCTCCGGCCCTCCGTGGTCCAGGATCACCGGGCCGAGCGGTTCGTCACCCTCGCCGAGGATCTCGATCGCACGTCGGCCCACAGCCTCCACGGCGCGTACGGCATCCCACCACTCCCCCGCCGAGCACAGCTCGGGCTCCTCGCCGATGGGCATCCAGCGCGGCGGGTTCGCGCGGGCCGCGGGATTGTCGTCGGACATGGAAAAGGCCTCCTCACCACTGTGTGTGAAGAGACCATTCCATTCGGCAAGGTGTCCTGCGCGGACAGTCTGTCCGTGGGGTCCGTTCGCCAAAGTCCTTGACAGAGGCTCAAGTTGTGCTAATGCCCGTCCAACTCCCAAACGCGGACAGCTCGTTGGAGGGGTGAGCGTCCATCCTGAGCAGTGCGGCGGTGGTCTCGCGAACGGACGGGTGGAACCGTGTGTGGTTGGGTGCGACCTTCCGCGCGCGCTTGAGGTCCGCGAAGGCACCGTCCCGGTCGTTCTCCGCGAGCTTCGCGGAGGCCACGTCGATGAAGTGGTGGCTCGACCGCTCGCCGACGGTGGTGCTGGGCGGCGCCCACTCGCCGCCGGGAACCGGAGACCATTCGCCGAGGCGGGCGAGAGCCTGTTCGGTGTCACCGGTGTCGATCATCGCGTGCACCTCGTGGATGCGGATGTTCGTCGGGCCGAACGACATCTCGTACGCCAGGGAGTCGCGGTTGCCGGCCACGGCCGCGACCTGCTCCGCCTCCCGCAGGTAGTCGTCAGCTCGATCGGAGTTGTTCTCCCGGGCTTCGAGAACGGCCAGCTTCAGCAGCAGCGCGCCGTCGACGGCGAGGGCGTCCTCCGTAAAGGAGCGCTCGGGCTGGAGCCGCTCAAGCTCGGTGCGCAGGCCGAGGAGCTTGCGGCGGGCCGGCGAGTACGCGCCCTGGCGCAGCATCGCTCCGGCGACGAGGTAGCCCGCCGTGAACTGCAGCAGCGGATCGCCGGAGCGGTCCGCCGCCCAACGGACGCGTTCCAACGCCGTGTTGGACAGATCGTGGTGCCCCATCTTGTGGGCGAGGGAGTTGACGGCGCGATACGCGCGCGCGAGGTGCCAGAACGCCTTGGCACGGTCGCCGTTGTCGCCGCCGAGGGCGACGTGCGTCAGTTCGGTGATGATCGGCGGCAGCAGAGGGCCCATCGGGGCGTACCGGGCGTCGCGACGCAGGGCCGCCACCTGGTCGACCTCCGAGGCGAGCACGGGAAGGGACCGCGGAGCGACATCCAGGTCGTCGGGGCTGTCGTAGCAGAGCAGGAGGCGTCGGAGTTCGGGTATGACGGCGTGGACGCCGTCCTCCGCCTCCGGCTCGCCGTAGTACGGCTGGCCGGTCAGGACCTCGGGGCCGAAGCGCAGCGCCTTGGCGAGAGCTAGCACCAGCGAGGGTGAAGCCTTGCGCGCGCCCGACTCCAACTTCTGCACGTAGCTCGGGGAGACCGCGACCTTCTGTGCCAGTTGGGCGGCAGACAGTTTCCGTGTCCTACGAGCGATACGGAGACGGTCTCCCAGCGTCAGGTTTTCACTCATCGGTGGACCTGTCCCTTCGCGATGAAGCACTTCGATCAGAGTACGGATAATGTCCAAGCCTGCGCCCTTGGTCGCCAACTGTTAACAGAGCCGATGGCCGCGCGCCCACGACGCGGATCTACGGAACGGACCCGGGGTACCTCACGGTTCACTCCTGGACATTCGACTGCACAACCAAATCCCGGCATACCAATAGAAAGCGGGCGCAAAGTGAGTGGGGCCGAGCCCCTCCAGTCAAGAGGCGGGCGTCGAACTACCTACGGACAGATTGTCCGCGCGAATCCTGCACGTACCGCAAATCCGCCTTCGCCACCCGACAGCGCACAGTAGCCAGGCATTTACGTGGGCATGCCGAGCCGGTCCGGGCCCCCGTACGCTCGCAGCCGCGGGGTAGCGCTGCCCTGGTGGATGGCAAGGAGTCGGGAGTGGCTGAAGCCGAACGGTCCCTCGTGCTGTGGGACATCGACCGCACGCTGTTGTACGTCGGCGAGATCGATCGGCAGGTCTATCGCGAGACCTTCGCGGAGATCGTCGGGTACCAGGTCGAACGCCTGTCGGCCCGAGGCACGGGGGTCACAATGCCGTTGGCGATCCGCGCGATGCTCCTGGACAACGGTGTTCCCGAAGACCGGGTCTCGGAGCTGCTGCCCCTCATGGTCGAGCTTCTGCCCGAGCGGCTGGCCGCGCACACAGAGGACCTCCTGCGGCACGGAAGACTGATGCCGGGGGCTGTGGCGGCGCTGAGGACGGTTCAGGGCCGGGCTGATCTCATACCGACCGTCGTCACTGGCAACCTCAAAGCGAACGCCGTGTTGAAGCTCTCGACCTTCGGCCTCGATTCGTTCCTGGACATCGAGAGCGGCGGCTACGCGTCGGATGACCATCACCGCCCCGCACTCGTCGGCATCGCGCAGCAGCGAGCACAGGCCAAGTACGGCGTCCTCTTCGACCGCTCCAACTCCGTGATCATCGGCGACTCGCTGGAAGACGTACGTACCGGCAGGGAGGGAGGCGGCGTTCCCGTCATCGGCATCGCCTCCGGTACGACGTCGGCAGCGGAACTCGAACGCGTCGGCGCGGACGTGGTTCTCCGGTCTCTGGAAGACGTGGAGGCGCTGGAGACCGCGATCGCAGAGGTCCTCTCCTCCCGAGCTACTTCAGCGTTGCCGGTTCAGGGCGACGACAGCTTTGGTTCGATTCACGAGGAAATCACTCCGGAGTGCCGAAAGTGAGCACTGGCACGTCGTACATTTCAGGGTTTCGGGGCCGGGTCATGGTCGGTGAGATCACTTCGACGATGAAGAGTTCGCTGAGGAACTGGACCTTGGCACTCAGGAGGTGACTGGTACGGCCGTCGGCCGACTGCGCCTTCAGCCCGGCGGAGACGTGGATGTGCGGCAGGATGCCTCCCGTCTCCGGATCGTGGGCGATCGTTCCAGCACCGAAGGCTTCTACGTTGGTGACATACGTCTTGGCCCAGACCGGGGCGTCCGGGTCTTCGAGCTTTTCGCAGGCGCCTACGATCTCGGCTTCGGCGAACGCACCGATGAACGAGGGAATGTATCCCTGTCGCACTCCTTGATCGCGGCAGAACGCGGAGAGCGCGTCGAAGAAGTCCTCACCGTGGTCGAAGGTGACGCCGAACGTCCGGCCGGTGTTCAGTACGTGGGCGCGCAATGTGGGTCCTCTCGGCAGGGCTGACGCGTGGGGTCACTGTCCGAACGCGACGAACCTCTCAGCGATCGCCTCGGGGGTTGCTTCCTGGGCGAGCAGCGCTTGGAGCAACAGGCGTGCCTGGTACGGACCGAGGTCGCCGGCCGGAATGAGCCCTCGGCTGATCAAGTCCTTCTCAGATCCAGGGAAACCGTACGTTCCGGTCAGGACCGGGCCGTTGCCGACGCGCGAGGCGAGGACCACAGGAATACTTACAGCAAGTCGTTCGAGGTTCTCGACGAGTCGCTGAGGGACGTGTCCCACGCCGAAGGCGGCGACGACCAACCCGTCGCACTGGCCGGACCAGGCTTCGACCAGCGCGCCGTCGTCGCCGAGGCTGACCGCGTAGAGGCCCACACGTGCATCACGGACGGCCGGTGCCAGGGGCCCGAGTCGCCTGGTCAGCGGTGAAGCCAGCCGTACACGGTCCTCCGCGATCCGGCCGATGGGGCCGGCGCCGGGCGACGCGAAGGCGGCCGGGCTGGTCGTGTGGGACTTGCGGACATGCCGTGCCGCGTGGATCTCGTCGTTCAGGACGACCAGCACCCCGGCTCCGCGCAGTTGCGGATCGGCTGCCGCGATGACGGCCGCGTACAGGTTGGCCGGTCCGTCAGGGCCGGCCATGGTGGGGTTGCGCATGGCGCCGGTAACGACGACCGGCTGGTTGTGACCGTGGCGGAGGTCGAGGAAGAACGCGGTCTCCTCGATGGTGTCGGTGCCCTGGGTGATCACGATCCCGTCGACGTCGCCGCCGTCGAGGGCCTTGTCGATCTCCGTGCCGAGCTCCGTGAGGTCGTCGAAGGTGAGCGACGCACCCGGCACCCGGCGGAAGTCGTGTACGCGCAGGTCAATCCCGTGACCATCAAGGCCGGGGACAGCGGCCAGGAGGTCATGGGCGGAGAGAGCCGGCACGACTCCCCCGGTCGCCGGGTCGGTGGTCATGGCGATGGTGCCGCCGAGAGAGTAGACAGCCACCGTTCGCGTCACGCCTGCCATAGCCCCAACTCCCGATCCGAACAACCTGGTTGGATCTCTCCCTCGGAGATCTTTCCGTGCAGGCTATCGGGTCGCCCCCGCGGGGGCGCCAGCCTCGGACCTCAACTCGGCCGCCGCGTACGCACAGGCCCGGTCCAAGGCGTCGAGGCTGAGGTGACGGCTTCGTGGCCTGGCGAGCCCGGTGGTTCCCGCAGTGGCAAGCTGTCCGCAGCGGTGAGTCAACCAAGCTCGGTCAAGGCCGAGATAGTCCGAAGTCGCCGCCAGGCGTTCCCCGGGAGTCGCTCCCACGGTGACGGTATGTGCTCGCGCGTGGCCGGCGATGTCCGCGAAGGTTCGCAGCGAACGCGCTCCGGCAGTCAGGGCGGTCTGGGGCGCGGATTCAGCGCGTACCCAGGTCGCTATAGCGGCCCGGTGGCCGGGCACGAGCGCGAAGCCCTCTGTCTGCTGGAGGTCCGCCTCATCGGTCACCCAGGTCGTGATGCCGTACGACTCCATCAGCGCGATAGCGAGGAACAACAGCACGCGCTCGTACACGGGCGAGGCGGCGACCTCTGGGCGGGGAACGCAGAAGGCCCGTCCGACGCCGCCGTGTGCCCGCTCAGGAGCCATCAACTCGAGGTAGCGATGTTTGTGCTGGAAGAACAGCCAGGTCGCGGCCTCCTCTCCTCGCTGTTCGCGGGTCCAGAAGACCGGATCATCGGCCAGTTCGTCGCGCTGGTCGAGGATGAACCGGGCACAGGCCCACGAGCCGACGAGCATCTGGGAACCGTCGGTGAGGCCACCGACAGTGATCGACTGACGGCCCGCTCCCAACAAGTGCTGTGACGGAACATCCAGTTCTCCATGGAGTGCCGCGTCGTCGCCGAGGACTGCGGAGTCGAACCCTGCCGCAGCCCAGAGGATCCCCAAGGTGAAGTCGTCGAACTCGTAGGCCCCGGGGATGACGAAGGGACTTCCCGCTGCGTCACGGACGCCCCCGCGCGCGTCAATGACGAAGTACCGCCGTATCCCGTCTTCGCTGTGGTGCACGGCGAGCAGGGCTCTGAGCGGCATCCGACTCCATGCCTCGGCCTCCCCGCTCGACGCGAGCCACACAGCGTCGCCCTGTAAGGAAGCGGCTGGCCCAGCCAGCGTGGGAAGCACTGTAGGCGGCAGGTTCCGCCCGGCGGGCAGAAGGAACTGCCCGTGTCCTTCGGCAAGCGTCAGGTAGCTGTCCGCTGTCGGCGACGGCCGGTCCCCGTCGGGCAGTAGGCCCAGGAGCTCACTGGGTACCCCAAGAGCCTCACTCCACTGTGCGAGCTGACGACGGTCACGGATCTTCTTCCGGCCGCGCTCCAGCCGACTCACTTCGGCTTGATCGATGTTGACGAGCCGAGCGACCGCCGCCTGTGAGAGACCGGTGTGTTGTCGGAAGAGCCGCACGACCGTGCCGAGATCCCAGGCGCTGATCGCTGCTTCAACTGCGGGTTCCGCCCAGAACCCACGTTCGACGCGGGGTACTTGACCACCCCTCTGGCAGGGCCCGCACTGCAGTCCTACGTTGAAACGGCTGAGCGCCGCTCGGCACACCGAGCAGTGCCGCTCAACCCCGCGAGCCATCCCGGTCTCACCTCTAGGTGATCAGGCGCATCTCCAGCTGCTCAACGTCCCACGAGACTACTTTGCCGCGGCCGTCGATCACCCAAACACGACAGCCGAAGATCGGCCGCACCAAGCCGGGTTCGTCGGAGAGGAGTCCTTCTCCTCGTTCGTCCTGACGTCCTCGAAAGCAATCCCCTTCGCACCAGGCGTGCCGTCAACACCACTGTCGAGCCAAGCAGTTGGCTCCCATAGCACAACATGCCGACCCGTCAACGTCCCTCGTCCGGGAAACCTGCGGACAGCCTGTCCGCTCACGATGCGTGCGAACTGGGAGGGTCTCCACCACGAGTAGTCCGCATGCGCGAACGAATGGCGGACGGCGAGGGCAGCACGCTCATAAACACTCATAAGCAGGAGCGCTGTTCACCGTCATCGTGGAGTGCGAGCCAGCCGCGCGTGCTCCGCATCTCACGGTGGCTCCCGACGGAGGTGAAGCCGTGCACAGGCAAGGGACCACGTCTGGCAGGGACCAGACGATGACCTTGACGTTCAACACCAGGCGGTCCACGAGGACGACGCGGTTCCGAGGCCTCGGGCCCGGGTGCCGTCAAGGACGATGGCCTGGCCATAAATCGCACTCGTCGTCGGCGTCGTTGAAGCCCAGAGGGTGCCGGCGCTACTCGGTGAAGCTTGGTCAGGCGATGACGCTGTCGTCGTCGAGGTAACTGACTCGGCTTTCGTCGAACCTCCTGAGGAACGACGGCGAACCTCCGGGACTAGCTGAACCTGCTCCTGATCGCTCACCGGGCACTGAGGTTGCACGTCGACCCAGCCCACACCGCTGAGCTCGTCGCACTTCTCGCCACACCTGCTGTGTGGCACAGCCATGCCATCTTTCGTTCATATTGCGAGGAATGAGGCATTATGAGTACCTCCTTATGGAGGCACGGCCCGGACTCGAACCGGACCCCCTTCCGTCGCGCAGTCGTCACCGGCGGCTGTGGGTTCGTCGGTTCGCACCTGTGCGACCTGCTGCTCGACAGCGGTGTCGCGGTGGTCTGCGTGGACAACTTCCTTACGGGGACGGCGGACAACGTCCTGCACCGCCAGCTGGACGACCGGTTCGAGTTGATCGTCCACGACGTCACCGCCCCGATCTCGGTCCCCGGGGAGGTCGATCTCGTACTCCATCTCGCCTCGCCGGCCTCCCCGCGGGACTACCTGCGTCTGCCGGTCCAGACACTTCACGCCGGTTCCCTGGGGACCTTCAGCGCCCTGGAGTTGGCCAGAGAGAAGGAGGCCCGCTTCGTGCTCGCCTCCACCTCCGAGGTGTACGGCGACCCGCTGGAGCACCCGCAGCGGGAGTCCTACTGGGGCAACGTCAACCCGGTGGGGCCACGCAGCGTGTACGACGAGGCGAAGAGGTTCGCGGAGGCGGCGACCACCGCCTACCGCACCGAGCACGGTGTCGACGCCGCGATCGTGCGGATCTTCAACACGTTCGGGCCACGGATGCGCGCGGAGGACGGGCGAGCGGTGCCGACCTTCATCCGCCAAGCGCTGGCGGGCGAGCCGCTGACCGTCACCGGCGACGGCTCGCAGACGCGATCCCTGTGCTACGTCGGCGACACGGTCCGGGGCATCCTCGCCGTCGCCGCGGGCAGCCACCCCGGCCCCGTCAACCTGGGCAATCCCACCGAGACCACGGTCCTGGAGCTCGCACACCTGGTGCGTGAACTGAGCGGGGCCACCGCGCCCGTCGAGTTCATCGACCGTCCGGTCGACGACCCGGAGCGCCGCAGGCCCGACATCGCCCTCGCCTGGGAGCAGTTCGGGTGGAAGCCGGAGACCGATCCCCGCAAGGGCCTGAGCACCACCGTCGACTGGTTCGCCACGCAGCTCAACGACACCGCAGCGAGGGAACGATGACGCAGCACGCACCGCGCCAGGCGAAGACCGCCGAGGCGCCGTCGCAGAACTACCGGCTCGACGACGGAGTACTCCAGGCCCTCCGCACGGACGGCTACGCAGCGTTGCCCCAGAGGATCACGGGGGACGCGCTTGAGGCCCTCCGGACAGAGGCCGACAGCATGATCCTGCGCTTCACCCAGGGCGGGTTCCGCTCGGACGACTACTGGCACTTCACGCCCGCCGGTACGGACACACCGGTTCTCTACCGCGTCCACAACCTGGAGAACCAGGGCTCCCCGGCCGCGGCACGCCTCTACTCCGACGACGGCCCGCTGCACCCGATGGCCGCCGCCATCCTGGGCGGGCCTGTACGCGCCACCGCCTGCGCCATGATCGTCAAACTGCCGGGAGTGGCCGCCCCGGTGCCCTGGCACCGCGACCGGACCAATGTTCCTCCGCACTCCGTGTTCAACCTGAGCGTCTTCCTCGACGACTCGGACGTGGGCAACGGATGCCTTGAGTTCGTTCCGGGCTCCCACCTGGCGCCCGATGCGGAAGAGGCCGAGGCGCTCCAGGCGCAGGGCCCGGTCCGCGCCCTCCCACTCTCGGCAGGTGACATCGCCGTACACGACGTACGCATCGCCCACGCCTCGCGCCGCAACACCTCCCCGAGGATCCGCCGCAGCATCGTCATCGAGTTCGCCCCCGCCGGGCTGGAGCTGCCGTGACCACCCCCGAGTTCACCGGCGAGACTCCCCGGGTGCGGGTGGCCACCATCACGGTGGGCACCAACGAGGTCCGCTGGCTGGAGCGCTGCTTCGCCACCCTCCTGGACAGCGACGTCCCCGGAATCGACCTGACGGTCTGGTACGTCGACAACGACTCCCACGACGGCAGCACGGCCTTCGTCAAGGACCGTTTTCCCGAGATCCGGGTCATCCAGAACGAGAGCAACGTCGGCTTCGCCCGCGCCAACAACATCGGTATGCGCGCGGCCCTCACCGACGGCGCCGACTACGTCTTCCTCGTCAACCCGGACACCCAGACCCCGAAGTCGTTGGTGCGCGAGCTGACCGAGTTCATGGAGACCAAGACCGACTACGGCGTGGTCGGCCCCATGCAGTACGAGTACGAGGAGTCGGGCAGCACCGCGCTGGGCGCGTACAACGACTGGTCGAAGTCCGCCCTGCGCTGGGGCGAGCAGCACGCCTTCGCCGGCGACTGGCCGAACCACCCTTCGCCGGCCAGCCCGCCCGAAGGCCGAGCCCCGAACACCCTGGAGCACGCGTACGTCCAGGGAGCCGCCTTCTTCGTAAGCTCCACGCTGCTGCGCACCGTCGGGCTCTTCGACGAGGTCTTCCACACGTACTACGAGGAGACCGACCTCTGCCGCCGCGCCCGCTGGGCCGGATGGCGCGTCGCGCTCCTGCTCGACGTCGGCATACAGCACTTCGGTGGTGGAGGAACCACGGGCAGCAGCTACCGGCGTGTCCAGATGCGCCGCAACCGCTACTACTACCTCCTCACCGACATCGACTGGCGCCCGCTGCCCATGCTGCGCTTGGCGACCCGGTGGTTGCGGGGCGACCTGCGCGGACACGGCGTGGGCGGAGTGACCACCTGGTGGCGCGGGACCTGGGAAACCGTGGAAGCCGTGTGCTGGCTTGCGCGTCGCGCACCTCTGATCCATGGCCGACGCCGTGCGCACCGCCAGCTCGCCCTGCGGACGGACAGTCGTACGCGACTGCGGGCAGGGAGCGCACGATGACAACAAGACCCCGGATTCTGTTCGCCGGCGTCTTCCACTGGAACGCGGGCTCCAGCCACATGATCGCCGAATACGCCCGTGCTGCCTCGGCATCCGGATGCGAGGTCGGCGTCTCAAGCCAACTGTCGCGTCTGGACGGCACGGTGAACGGCCACCTGCCACTCGTGGACGACATCGCCTGGGCCACCCACCTCGTCCTCGTCTTCGAGGGCAGGCAGTTCCTCTCGGCCCAGCAGCGTGAACTCTGCGAGGCCGTACCGCGGCAGCGGCGGATCATCGTCGATCCCGACGGCCACTGGGGTCCGTACGTCACTGCCGGCGCGGACGACAGCGCGGGCGCGGACACCGTCGAGTCCTGGCACAAGCTGTACGCCGACCTCAGCGATCTGGTCCTGCAACCGCGCACGAGCGAACGCCTTCCCGACGGAGCCGAGTTCTTCAGCTACTTCGGAATGCCGGACATCCACCGGCTCGCCAGCGACGTCCCGCACCCGCAGGCACTCCCGTACGAGCTGCAGTACGTCGGCGCGAACTGGTGGCGCTGGAACGAGATGACCAGCCTCGTCCGGGCCGCAGCCGCAGCCCAGCCGCCGATCCGACGCATCCGCGTGTGCGGACGCTGGTGGACCGGCGACCCGCATCCCGACCACCTCACCGCCACCGCCAACGTGTCCGGCTGGATGCAGGATCACCGTGTCGAGGTGGCGCCATCCGTTCCGTTCGGACACGTGGTCGCCGCCATGTCCCAGGCGGCGATCACGCCGGTGCTGGCCCGTCCGCTGCTCGCGCGGATGGAACTCCTGACCCCTCGCATGTTCGAGACCCTGGCCTCGGGCAGCATCCCCGCGCTCTGGCCGGACCTGGGCTACCTGTCCGCCCTCTACGGCGACGACGTGGAGCTGTTCCTGCTCGACGACGATCCCGCCGACAGCCTCGCCCGGATGGTTCGCGAGCCGGTCCTGTACCGCGAGCGGCTGGCGGCCATCCAGCGCCGAGTACACGAGCGCTTCAACTACCGCGCAGTCCTGGCCGAACTCATCCGGTTCACCCGATGACCCCTGAGAGGTGTGCTGTGTCCAACGTCCTCATCACCGGCATCACCAGCTGCGAGAGCCGCGGCGTCGAGGCCCTTGCCCGCTCCATCATCGAGCAGCTGAACACCGAAGCCACCGACGGAGGCAGCAACGTCACCGTCCTCACCCAGACCCCGGCGCTCGACGCGGAAGCCCTCGCCCCCACCGGCGCCCGTTGCGTGGCCGATCCGTTCGTCGTCTCCCGCTCGTGGCAGCAGCTGCGCCCTCAGGAGAGCCCTGCCGAACTGGCCGCACGCCGCGAGCAGCTCCTCGCGGAAACCGATCTGGTCGTCGCCACCGGGGGCGACCTGCACACCTCGGACTACGGGGTCTCCACGCCGTATCTTCGAGCCCTCACCGCCGCGCAACAGCGGGACATCCCGACGGTCATGATCGGCCAGTCCGTCGGCCCCTTCGACGACCCGGCCGATGCCGCGGCATGGCTCACGGTTGCCGCCCGGTGCCGTCTGCTCACCGTCAGGGAGAGCGTCTCCCTCGGCTATCTCGTGGGCAAGCTCGGCCTTCCCGAGCACCGCGTACGGCTGTCCTCCGACCCCGCCTTCCTGCTGCCGGCAGCCACCGACGAGCGAATATCGACCGTGCTGGGACCGCTGGGGCTCACCCCCGGAGACCCCTACCTCTGCCTCGCTCCCAGCCAGGGCATCACCCGCTTCAGCACCCTGGAGGATTCCCAGCACGCGGTAGGGCTGACGCGACTGGCCACCGCCCTCGTCCGCACCCGGAAGATGCCGGTGGTCCTCGTCCCGCACTGCCACGACTCCCGCCCGCACAACGACGACCGGATCCTCGCCGCCCGCATCGCCGAAGCCGCCGGCATGCCCGAGGTCATGGCCCTGCCCGGCGCGCTGACAGCCTCCGACTACAAGGGTGTGCTGTCACGGGCCGAACTCGTCATATCCGAGCGCCTGCACGCCGCGATCGGCGCACTGTCCGGCGGCGCCCCGGCCGTCGCGATCGGCCACTCGCACAAGTTCAACGGGGTGCTCGCCGAAACCTACGGTGACACGGTCGACGTCGACGGCATCCACGCCGACGTCCGCGCCTTCGCGCAGGACGCCACCGTCATCGACCGGCTCGTCAACGACACCGACGTGACCGCGCTGCGCGCCACCCTGCGGCAGCGGCTCCCTCTGATCACGGATCGCACCCGTTGCGACTTCGCTCAGATCAACAAGCTCCTCGGCGCCTGAACCACCAGTCGCACAGAGCGGTCGCCTGCCCGCCCAGCATCTCGCACGACCCGCTGCCGCCCGCTCCGTGGCAGCAGCGGGACCCCACTCATGCCAAGGGAGTCACGACATGCCCACACATCTGGTGACCGGCGGCGCCGGTTTCATCGGGTCCCACCTTGCCGCGTCCTTGATCGAGCGCGGCGACGACGTCGTCGTCCTGGACAACCTCGACGGCGGCAAGACCGAGAACGTACCCGACGGCGCGACCCTCCTCGTCGGCTCGGTCGCCGACCGGGCCACGGTCACCGCGCTCTTCGACTCCTACTGCTTCGACGGCGTCTACCACCTGGCCGCCTTCGCCGCCGAGGGCATCAGCCACGCCGTCAAGCACCACAACTACTCCGTCAACCTGCTCGGCAGCATCAACCTGATCAACGCCTCGCTGGCCGCCAAGGTCCGGTTCTTCGGCTTCGCCTCGTCGGTCGCCGTGTACGGTCACGGACACGTCCCCATGCGCGAGGACGAGCGGCCCGTCCCCGCCGACAGCTACGGCAACGCGAAGCTCGCCGTGGAGCGCGAACTCGCCGTCACCATGAAGCTGCAGGACCTGCCGTACTTCGCCCTGCGCATGCACAACGTCTACGGCGAGCGGCAGAACATGGGCGATCCCTACCGCAACGCCGTCGCCATCTTCCTCAACCAGATCATGCGCGGCGAGCCGATCAGCGTGTACGGAGACGGCAGCCAGGTCCGGGCCTTCACCTACGCCCCGGACATCGTCGGCACCTTCCTCGCCGCGTCCGACCAGCCGGCTGCCTGGGGCCAGGTCTTCAACGTCGGTTCCTCGCACACCACCACCGTGCTGGACATGGCCCACGCCGTACGCACCGCCATGGGCGTACCCGACCACCCGATCAAGCACCTGGCTGCCCGCACCGAGGTCCACGCCGCGTACACCGACAACAGCCTCGCCCGTAGGACGCTCGGCGACTGGACCGACACCCCGCTCGCCGAAGGTCTGCGACGCACCGCCGCCTGGGCCCGTGAACACGGCCCCGTGGAACCCGAAACCTCCCTCAGCATCGAGAACGACACCGCGGACGAGCCCGAGTGGTTCGCCTGGGCCGCCGGACGGGCGGTCACGTCATGACGGGCCACACCCTGGCCGTCGATGTCGGCGGCATCCTCTACTACGACGAACCCTTCGACCTCGCCTGGCTCCAAGGCGTCTGGGAACTCGCGCGCGCGGACAATCCCACCCTCACCATGGACGCCTTCCTCCAGGCGATGCGAGACTTCTACCAGAACCGCCCGCCCGGATCACCGCCGCCCGGCCTCTTCCCGCCCAACGGCACGAAGAGCTGGCAGAGCGTCCGCGAACACTGGACCTCGTTAGTCCAGCCCATTCCTGGAGCCGTCGACGCGCTCAGCCACCTCGCCGAGGAGTACGAGGTGTGCATCGTCGCCAACCAGCCCCCGGAAGGCCTCGCCGCCCTGCGTGCCCTCGGAATCGAGGAACAAGTTCAGCTCGTCGCACTCGACTCCCTCGTCGGCTACGCGAAACCCGACCCCCGCCTCTTCCAGTGGGCCCTGGACCGGTTGGGCTGGAAGCCGGAACACACCGTGGTCATCGGCGACCGTCCCGACCACGACGCCGCTCCGGCACTCACTCTCGGCTGCTCGGCAGCGATCGTCCACGTCGACAGCGGCTGGAGCGCACCCCCCGGGGTCGCTCCCGAGATCGTGACCGACTACCGAGAGCTGAAAGCCCGACACGGCCGCACAACCGGGGGAAGCACCAGGCACTGCACCATCGCCACCCTCGGGGACCTGGCCGATTTTCTGCGGGCCATCGGCCCCGAAGAACGCAGCCCACGCCCCAGCCAGGAGGTGCACCCGTGACGCTCGGCGCCGGCCTTCCTCTCACCATCGTCATCTGCAGCAACCGACCCGACAGCCTGCCGGGAGCTGTCGCCCGCACCATCGCGGCCATGGGCCCCAGGGACCGCCTCCTGGTCATCGCGGACATGCCCGCCCAACGCCTGCCCGCGCTGCCCACAGACAGCTCGCTGCCTCTGTCCCGCATCCGTGTCATCTGCAACGAGGGAAACCAGGGGCTCGCTCACAGCCGCAACAAGGCCATGAAGGAGGCCACGACACAACACCTCGTCTTCCTCGACGACGACATCGTCCCCGGCACGGAGGCCTTGACGCGGATACGCGATGCCCTGACCGCCGGCGCGCATGTCACCGGGACGAGGATCACCGCTCACCTTCAGGGGCGCCGCCGCCCGTGGTTCCTCACCTCGGGACAGCTGCACTACCTCGGATCCCACGCTCCCGCCCGGCCGGCGTCGATCTGGGGCGGCAGTTTCGCCGTCGACGTCGAACACGCCCGCCTGCTCGGAGTCGGCTTCGACGAACGCCTCGGCCGGATGGGCAGCTCCCTCGCCTCCGCCGAAGACACCACCTTCGTACGGGAGATGACCGCGCACGGTGCGACGGCGACAGTCCTGCACGACGCCGAGGTGCACCACCTGATCCCCTCCCATCGGCTGACCCTGTCGTACCTGCTGCGCCGCGCCTTCTGGCAGGGCCGCAGCGAAGCACGGCGTAACGACGCGCGGCGGGGCATCGGCAAGGAATGGAACCGCAACCGCTCGGGGGACGGCGCCCGTCCGGTGCGGGCCGCCCTCGCCCTGCTCTACACCGGCAGCGTTCTTCTCGGAGTGTGCCGGGAGTCCGTCACACGAAGCCGGACCAGCACCGTCGGTGCCGAGACCGGGAGCGACCGATGAAGGTAGCCATGGTCATCCCGCCGTATCGGTACGGCGCCGACCCCACCCAGTGGATCACGGTGCCGCCCCAGGGCTACGGCGGCATCCAGTGGGTCGTCGCCACGCTCATGGACGGGCTGCTGGAGGCCGGGTGCGAGATCCTGCTCCTCGGAGCGCCGGGAAGCCCGGCCCAGGAGGGCGTCACGGTGTCCGCCGCCGTGGAGACGGACGAGATACACACCGCCGTCGAGGCCTTCGGCCCGGACATCGTCCACGACCACTCGAACACCGCCGCGCTGCCGGCCGGCAACCTCAGACCAATCGTGAGCACCCACCACCTCAACGGCGCGCCGGAGCGCCACACCAACGGCGTCTACCTCTCCCGCGCGCAGCGCTCCGCTGCGGGGTCCTCATCCGCCCCCGTGATCCGGCTGCCGGTCAACCCCGCCAGGTATCACTTCCAGGAGGAGAAGGACGACTACCTCCTCTTCCTGGGCCGGGTCTCCGCGCACAAGGGCGTGCGCGAGGCAGCGGCGTTCGCACACGCGGCCGACGTGCCGCTGACGGTCGCCGGACCGGCCTGGGAGAAGGACTATCTGGAAGCGCTGCTGGCCGACTTCCCGCACACCGTCCGCTACGTGGGTGAGGTCGGCGGCAGCGCCCGTACCCGACTGATCGCGCACGCCCGAGCGCAACTCGTGCTGTCCCAGCCCTGGGGAGGACCGTTCGGCGGACGATGGATCGAGCCCGGCGCCACCGTGGTCTCGGAGGCCGCCGTCAGCGGCACCCCGGTGATCGCCACCGACAACGGATGCCTGCCGGAGATCGTCCCCGGCGTCGGGACGATTCTGCCGGCCGGGCAGATCACCCCCGGTGACGCGAAGCAGGTGCTGGCATCTCTGCCCGCGGCCCAGGCCGTGCGCGAAACAGCGGTGGACCGATGGGGCCACCACACCGTCGCCCGCCAGTACCTGGCGGTCTACAACAGAGCAGTCAGCGGGGAGGCCTGGACGTGACCTCGGCAGGTCACGCTGTGCGCTGCTTCGCCAGACGCTGGCGGCGGGCCTCGTAGAGAACGACGGAGGCCGCGTTCGACGCGTTCAGGGAGCTGGCCGATCCCGTCATCGGAATGCTGATCACCTGGTCGCAGAGCTCTCGCCAGGCTGTGCTGAGGCCTGCGGTCTCATTACCGATGAGCAGCAGGACCGGCTGGGTCAGATCGAATTCCGAGGCATCGGCATCACCGTCCTCGTCCGTGCCGACGACGACAACCGGCCGCCCCTGAGCTCGCTCCTTCTCCAGCCACTCCATGACCTCGTGGTGCGACTGGCTCCGCACCACGGGCACGGCGAAGAAGGATCCCGTGGAGGCACGTACCGACTTGGGGTCGTACGGGTCCGCCGCGTGCCCCGTCACGATGAGCCCGTCGGCGCCGAAGGCGTCGGCCGACCGCACGATGCTGCCGATGTTGCCGGGCTGCGTCGGCCGGTCGAAGACCAGACCGAGGAAGTCGTCGCGAACCTTGATCCGCGAAAGGCTGTCCGGCGCCATCTCGACCACTGCCAGGACTTCCGCAGCCCCGTCGGCCTTCTCACTCAGCTCTGCGAGCAACTGCGGCGCCATCGCGACACGCTCGGCGCCGACTCCGCGCAGTAGGTCCTCGGCCCACCGGGAGAGCGGCCGGCTGGCGTCGTAGAGCAGGGACCGAACAGTCCAGCCGTGCTCTACGGCCATCGTGATCGGCCGTACGCCCTGAACCAGGAACTCCTTCGCACGCCCCCGCTTGGTGCGGTTGTTGAGCAGCGTCTGCAGCTGCTGGAAACGGGCATTGCGGGTCGTGATCCGCTGCACTGCCACCCGTCCTCCAAGCCGAAGATGATCATCGTGCACCCAGTCGTCCAAGCGAAACACGGCTGGGCACCCAGCAGATTACACGGGCTGGTACGTCACCGAACGTGTCCGTCGTTGGACCGGCTTCTCGACTACGGGTGGCAGCGCGCGATGCATCGGGATCGAAGCGGGCCCCAGTGGTCAGCCGTTTCTGATCGCAGCGTCAGGCAGCCTGATGTCGCTCCCCAACGCCGGCCGTGCCGACCGACAACCGCGATTCAGCCGAGGAGCGGATGCGGGTACGACACTCAGTCCGTCTCACGACAGCGTCATCCATGCGCAGCGAAGGCGGCGTATCGGCACCGTCGTTCCGCACGCCCACGGTCGGTGGCTCCGGTGCGATCTCAAACCATGTCGTCTTACCCGTGGCTTCCGGTCGCGTCCCCCACGCGTCGGCCAAGGCGTTCACGAGCAGCAGGCCCCGACCGCTCTCGTCGTCCGGCCCGGACTGAACAACACTCGGCAAGCACGCATCGACATCCGTGACTTCGACACGAAGCCGGTCGTCAGCCAGTTTCACAGCGACGTCGCACGGAGCATCCGAGTGCAGGACGGCATTGGCGATCACCTCGCTCGCCAACAGCTCGACGTTCTCCAGCGCTTGATCCGACAAAGGGAGGCCCAAGTCCTGGACAAAGGCGACGACTTGGCGACGCGCCGCCGGAACTGCGCCGACAGCCGCCGCAACAGTGAATCCGTACGTAGTACCTTCGGGATCGCGACGCGCCATGACGACAACCTCACCTTGGTAGCGGCTTCAGGGATCAGAAGCCTTCCACCCGGCAAGAGTTGTGTGAGGACAGTCTGTCCGTAGGCCCACCACGCAACATGCCTTGACGCCTCGGCACATTGTGATAAGCGACCAGCCCTGATTGAGGCTGCGAGGTTCCATGCCGAGTGAACCGTACCCCGCCGCAGCTCGCGTCAGTCCACTTCCCCAACGATCACGGCGCCATCCGCGGCATTCCGTGCATGTACCCAAGGAGGCGATGCCATTCCATGACTCCAGAGATCCCGCTCATCGTCGCTGACACCTCCTGTCCCGAAGTAGAGAGCACGACGAGAGCCCCCTTCCGGGCCTTCTGACCGCCACACCGCCGCAAACGAAGCCCCCTTCGCTCGGCGGCTGGCTACGGGGCAACTCCGAGGAGCCGGTGAAGGTCTTCGGTGACCACGCGGTACGCGTTGCCGAGCTTGAGGACCGTGACCGGGTACTGGTCCCTCTTCGCCAAGGCGTATCCCGTGCTGCGGCCGATGGTGAGCGCCTTGTTGGCCGTATCGAGGTCGACGGCAACGGGCAGAGCGAGCAGCTCGTCGCGGGTCATTCCCCGGCCAGCCTTAGATGTCGTCATGATGCATTCCGATCGCCTCTGTGTGCAGTGACAGCAGAACATGTACCACGAATGTTGCAGCCACTTATTTTTGAGGCGTAAGTTGTAGCCATGACGAATCGAGACTGGTCGCCGGGCTTCACCGCCCGCGTAGCCGAGCAGATGCGCCAGGCCCGCAAGGCCGCCCGCCTCACCGTGGCGGAGGCGGCACAGGCGTGCGCCGAGCTGGGCCTGGCGGTCCCCAGGACGACGATCACGAATCTGGAGACCGGACGCCGCAACTCGATCGACCTCGCGGAGTTCCTCGTGCTCGCCGAGGTCTACAAGGTGCCGCCGATCAGCCTGCTGTTCCCCTTGGGCACGGACGCCTCCGTCGCCCTGCTTCCCGACCGAGAGGTTCCCACCTGGGAGGCCGTCGCCTGGTTCACCGGTGAGACACCGTTGACCGAGCCCGCGCAACAAGGCTCCGCCCGGGAAGTGCTGGACACGTTCCGCGCCCACAGCGACGCCGTGGCCACGGCTGCCGCGTCGACCCGCCTGGCGAAGGATCGGAGGCGGAAGGCCAGCATCACTCTGGACTCCGGTCGTCGCGAGACCCTTCTGGAAGCCGCTGCCTCGTACGAGCAACTCGCATTCGACGACTGCAGAGAGCTACGGGTCTTCCGCCAGGCGATGCGGGAGCGCGGGCTGGTTCCGCCCGCGCTCCCCGCAGACCTCTCGTTCGTCGACGAACCCGACCCCCAGGACTAGCGTGACCAGCACCACCTCATCCGGCGGCGCAACCACCCGCCGCTGCTCGTGCCGCGACCCGGAAACCGGCAAGAACTACGGCAGGTCGTGCCCCAAACTCGCCAACCGCCGTCACGGCACCTGGGCGATACGCCACGAGCTGACCAACCGGTCCGACGGCACCCGCCGGGAGTTCCGTCGCAGCGGTTTCGAATCCTCGGCCGAGGCGACCAAGGAACTGAACAAGGTCCGTGCGCTGCTCGCCATACCCGACGAGGACGACCCCGCCGGCTATCTCGCGGTCAGCGACATGCTCGAGACCTGCGCCAAGAACAAGGAACCGCTCCCGGACTACGACGAGACACGTCGACGGCTCGCCGCCGGACAGGTCCTCAACCCCAGGATGTCGGTGTCCGAATGGCTCGACCTCTGGCTGAGCGGCAAGAAGCGTCTCCGCGTGGGTGGCCAGAAGCGCTACGAGAGCGACATCCGGGTCCACCTGAAACCCCATCTCGGGGAAGTACGGCTCGACAAGCTCAACGTCCCCCACCTGGACCGGATGTTCGACGCCATCAACGAGACGAACATCGAGATCCAGGAACAGAACGCCCAGAGGCGTGCGGCTCTCGACGAGCTCAAGTCCATCCCCTGGAAGGGCGCCGAGAACCGGGCACGCCGTAAGTGGCTCAAGGCCGCCATCGACCAGATGCCGTCCTTCCGCCGGGTGACCAGCGTCAACACCCAGCACCACATCAGGGCGACGCTTCGCGCCGCGCTCAACACCGCCATCGCGCAGCGGATCATCCCGAACTACAACGCGGCCGAGCACGTCGAGCTGAAGCCCGGCACCAAGCCCAAGGCCCTTGTGTGGACCGAGGAACGGGTGGCCCACTGGCTGGCCACGGGCGAGAAGCCCAGCCCGGTGATGGTCTGGACCCCGGAGCAGACCGGCCAGTTCCTGGACCATGTCGAGGGTGACCGTCTGGATGCCATGTGGCGTCTGATCGCCTTCCGCGGCCTGCGTCGAGGCGAGGGGTGCAGCCCTCGGTGGCTGGACTTCTCCAAGAGGACCAGCTCCCTGGAGATCGCCACCCAGCTCGTCCAGGACGGCTGGGAGGTCCTCGAAGGTCTTCCCAAGACCAACAGCGGCATCCGGTCCGTCGCCCTCGACGAGGAGACGGTGGACGCACTGGAACGTCGCAGGCTCCTCCAGGAAGAGGAGAGGCGTAAGTGGGGCGACGCCTGGAAGGACACCGGCCGCATCTTCACCGAGGAGGACGGCTCCCTCCTCCACCCGGGCAAGATCTCCGACCTCTTCGAGCGGCTCGTCGCCGAAGCCGGACTCCCGCCCATCCGCCTCCACGACCTGCGTCACGGCGCCGCGACCCTCATGCTCGCGGCCGGCGTCGACATCAAGGTGGTCTCGGAGACGCTGGGGCACAGTGATAGCCGCATCACCCGCGACATCTACCAGTCCGTCCTCGACGACCTCGCGCGGGCAGCGGCAGAGGCCGTCGTCAAGCTCGTGCCTCGCGCACCCCGCGCGATCCGCTCGGTGATCGAACAACGTGCGACTCGGGGTGCCCCTTCCGTCGGTGCATCGCCTCGCTGTACGTGCAGGTGCACCTGCGGGGCCGGCCAAGGTGACGCGCTCACCGCATAGCCGGGTCGTCTTCGTCTCCCTATCTGATTGCTGAAGGGAGTTCCTGGGGGTTGCGGGTCGTGGTGGCCAGCGCTCGGCGGTGTCGGTTGATCACTGATCCGTCGCCGAGAAGGAGGCTGTCCGGGGTGAAGTGCGGGGTGTGGAGGTGGCGTTCGAGGGCGGGGAGGTAGTTCCAGCGGATGGCGGGGTGGGCCGAGTGAGCGTAGTGGTGGAGGTCTCCGTAGGGAAGCCACGTGGTGGCGGCGAGCCAAGCCAGTACGCGGTTCGTGGGGTAAAGGCGCAGGCAGCGGCCCGCTTCGGTCCAGGCCGGGGAGCCGGTGCGGGGGTCGGGATCGAACCAGGTGTGTTCGTTGAGCAGGCTCAGCCAGGCGAGTTGGGGGTAAAGCAGGAGACGCGGGACGAGGAGTCCCGCGACCAGCGCGGCCCAGCCACCGGTGACGTAGGCGAGTGCGGCCATGAGGACCAGGGCCACCACGCGGTGCCAGGAAGTGGCGTTGCGCAGGAGGTCGGTGGCTGTGGTGCGGATTCCGGTGGGGGTGAGCGGGAGGACGAGGGCTCGCAGGAAGCGGGCGCGGGGGACGCCGGGGCGTAGGCCCGCGGTGTGGAGTTCGGCGAGGTTGGGGTCGTTGTCGAGGGTGGCGTTGGGGTGGTGGTCGCGGACGTGCTTGCGGTGGCGGACTGCCACCGGGGCCAGCCCGAGGGGGTGGTGGGCGAACGCCTCGGCGAGGAGGTGGTTGGCCCGGCGGGTGCGGGCGAGGACGCCGTGGACGGCGAAGTGGCTGATCTCCTGGAGGTGGCGGAAGTGGACGGCCACCGCGATCGCGGTCACTGCGGCGAACAGCGGTCCTTGGGCGGTGAGCAGCCACCAGCCGGCGATCTGTGTCCACTGGCCGACGAGCAGCAGCGTTGGGGTGAGGTCGTTGGCGCGGGTCCGCTGGAGTGCGACGAGTCCGACGGCATCGGCCCGGCGGGAGCGAGCGCGTGCGAAGTGGACGCGGTCGATCTGTCGCAGGGTGATACCGGCGGCGAGCAGGGCTATGCAGAACAGCATGGACAGTCCCGGGGCGAGCGGAAGGCGCGCGGCTGGCCGCCCGCGCATGACTGTCACGTACCGTAAATCTGTGTCACTAGCTCTGCCAGATGCGGTAAGCACCTCTGGCTGAAAGTGATCTACCTAAGACTCGAGGTCCTCAGAGCTGGTCAACGGCCCGTGTGGCGCGGTCGGCATCCCAGGAGGAGCCGTCGAGGAGGGGTCGTACTCCGCTCTCGTACGACTGGAGGACGGTGACCGCGGAGTCGGCGCCGTGGCCCCAGACGGACTCGAAGCGGCCGATCCAGCGTTCGACACCCTTGAAGTAGACGGAGGACCGTCCGCGGGTGTAATCGGCGTCGCCCTGCTCCTCCTCCACCAGCGCGGCGGCCGAGGAGAGGATGACGACGTCCACGGCCTGGTCCGCGCGCAGCCGGTCGCGTACCGCGAGGCCGCAGGTGACGCCCATCTGCCGGTGCATGGAGATGAGTTCGAGGAGGTTGCGGGCGTAGTCCTCGCGGAGGAGGTCGGCGCGGTAGCAGATGAACAGGCGCTGGATGGTGCCGCCAGCTTCCAGCAGGCGGCGGTTGGCGGAGAGGTATTCGCGGCGCTGGGTGAGCAGGGACGGGTTGGTGGTGAGGTCGGCGGCGAGGATACGGAGCGGGTCGGTGCGGGAGTCGACCAGCGTCTTGACGAGCAGGACCGACAGGCGCGGCACTTCGGAGGCGTAGACCCGCAGGTGGCCGTCGGCGATCTCGCCGTAGTCGGAGATCAGCTCCTGTTCCAGCTGGCCCCGCACCGATTCGTAGTAGAGGGCGTTGTCCATCGCCTTGAGGTTGTTGGCGCGGCGCAGGGTGATGTAGCGGCTCCTGAGCCAGAAGTGACCTGCCGTCAGCCAGACGACCAGGACGGTCTCCACGATGAACAGAGCGTTCTTGACGCCCGCCTGGTCGTTCACCCAGGCGGCCACCGGAACGACGATGCCAGCAAGGCCGATGAAGGCATTGAGGACGGGTGAGATCAGCAGGTTCCTGGCCTGGGTCACCGGGTCCGTGCGTGAGGTGCTCATGACGTAAACCGCCCCCTGGGTCTTTCCGTTCGCTCGCGTTGCGTTGTGGTGGTCCGCGCTTGCCGTTATGGCTGTGGGAGACCGACGGGGAGGTCGTAGGTGATCTCCCACTGGTTCGCCGGGACCAAGAGGTCGGCGGTCTCCACGGCCCGTCCCGAGGTGTCGTAGTAGGTCCGCTCGATCAGGGTGGCCCGCGAGCCGACCGGGGCCCCCAGAAGGTGTGCCTGTTCACGGTCGATCAGGATCGGGCTCGGCACCTCCCGGACGCGGGAGACCTCGATGCCGATATGGGCCATGCGCGCCGGGACGCCCCGGCCGGCCAGGGGACCGCCCTCCGGCAGGACGATCACGCTCCCGGAGGTGATCGCCATGGGCTCCCAGCTCGTCAGCAGCAGCACCGGCCGGTGCTGGAGGAGGAACTCGTAGGCCGTGCGGACGCAGGAAGCGCCCTCCTCGATCCCCAGCCGGGCGGCGATGGCGGCGGGAGCGGGCACCTTCGCCTCGCTGTCCGCTTCCCAGGTGCCGGTGAATCCGGCCGGTGCGACCGCGTTGTTACCCGAACCGGATCCCTGGGTACGCCACAGAGTGTGCCGCTGACGTGACGCGCGTACGTAGGTGCCGGACCCGGCACGACCCTCCAGGAGACCTTCGTCGATCAGGAGTTCCTGCGCGCGACGTACGACGTTCTCTCCGACCCCGCCGAAATCGCGTCCCAGGACCGAACGTGACGGAAGCCTGTGCCCCGGTGGCCACGTGCCGTCAGCGATACGGGCCCGCATCACGTCGGCCACCACCAGGTAGGGAGCCGGGGAAGCCGAAGTCCCGTCGGCCATGCTCCTCCTCGCGCTCGCGCGCCACCCTGTACAGATTGACAAAATTAGTTCACTAGCTGAAAGCTGGTGAACTAGAAGTGCAGAGGGTGATATTCAAGCGAGTGGACGGTGGGGGACGTGGGCAAAGACCGTCAGAACTCCGCTGTCCACGCGCTCGTCGCACAACTCGTCGGCCTGACGGGAACTCACCCCCGCGTCTCCCGGGAGTCCTCCGGCATCCGTATCGAATTCGACGTGACACCAGAGTCGACCCGGCAGTGGGAGCAGATCCTCGGGCTCTTCGAACAGGGTGCGGCCTTCGGGACGACCGACACCGACACGGGACAGGTCGCCTGGATACGGATCCCCGTCGAAGACGACGAAACGGACCCTCCCGCCTGATGCACGGCCGCCTTCTCGATGCCCCTCTTCGGCTCGTCCCCTTCGTCAAGGGACACGGCGCACACAACGACTTCATCGTCGTGCCGGACCCGGAAGGGCAACTCACCCTCACCCCGGCCGACATCACCCGTATCTGCGACCGACGCACCGGGCTCGGAGCCGACGGGCTCCTGCGAGCCGTCCGCACCACCGCCGTCCCGGAAGCCGCCTCGATGGCAGGACAGGCCGAGTGGTTCATGGACTACCACAACGCCGACGGCTCCCGGGGAACCATGTGCGGCAACGGAATCCGGGTCTTCGCCCGCCACCTTGTCGAGGCCGGCCTCTCCCCCGCCGGGGTCACCACCATCGCCACCCGCTCAGGACCCCGTACCGTCCGCGTGCCCGCGCACGGAGACCGGAACAGCACGATCACCGTGGACATGGGACGTCCCCACCTTCCCGGCACGCCGGACGTCGTCGTGACCGTGGACGGACACCGGTGGCCCGCCGTCCACGTCGACATGGGCAACCCACACGCCGTCGCCTTCGTCGACGACCTCACCCACCCCGGCCCCCTCTGCGTCCCCCCGAAGGTCGCCCCCTCCCACGCCTACCCGGAAGGCGTCACCGTCGAGTTCGCCGTCCGCACCGGCCCCCACCATCTCCGACTCCGCATCCACGAACGAGGCGTCGGCGAGACCCAGGCCTGCGGCACCGGGGCCTGCGCGGCCGTCGCCGCCCACCGGCTCATCCACCGACACTCAGGCGCACAGACCTACACAGTCGACGTCCCCGGAGGCCGCCTCCGCGTGGCCACCCTCGGAGACGAATCGATGACCCTCGAAGGTCCCGCGCTCATCACCGCCCGCGGAGTAATACGACTGGATGAACAGAGCTGACATGACGTCAACCCGTGTACAGCAGGTGCTTCGGATTCCCGGAGTCAATGACCTGGCAGGGCGTGTCTTGTAAGCCGCCAACGGCGTTCCAGACGGTATGAGTCCGCAAGCAACCCTTGATGATCTGGTCCTGTCCGTAAGCCAGATGAACAAACTCCTGGCTGAAGTGCTCTCGTCGAGCACACCACGTGCCGTCGCTGCACCCTCCTACTCCGCTGTGAGTCCGCTCATTCCGTCCCAGCGGGCTCGGCGAACGGGCGAGGAGAAGCGGGTGCCCCCGGGGATCACCGCCGTCTCCCGCGACCGCGCCTGGGAGCTGCTCCTGGAAACCGGCGGGAAGGGTGCCAAGACCGTCAGCGATCTCATCGTCGCCCTGCTCGCCGAGGGACATTCCCACGTGACACCACGGAACGTGGCGGCCTGGCTCACCCGCTGGGAACTTCTGGGAAGGATCCAGGCAACCGACAACCGGCCGGCGCCCGCCTACGAGTTGGTGGACAGCGGCCGAGACAGAACGCGGGTGGACCCACGGTTGCTCGTACCGTCCTCTGATGACCCGGTCCCCCTCCTGCTGCGCGCCGCGTACGACGAGATCAGGGCGAGCGGAAAGAAGTGGCTCCACACGCGGACGCTCGCCGCGTCGGCCGGCTTCCGCTCGTACGAGTTCGGCGCCCACCTGGGTCCGCTCGTACGCGCGGTGGGCGTACACCGCCCGGCCCAGAATGTGCGCGAGGTGCCGGGCGGACCGCTCGCGCCGGGATACACCGAGGAGTGCCTCCGCCAGGCAGTCGCCGCGTACGAGGCCGGAGCGACGAAGGCTGCCGACGTGCCCACCGGGCAGGGGGTCTGAAACCGCCGTGCTGATGACCATCGCCCGCGAGTACGCCAAGAACCAGCAGCACAAACGCGATCTGGCAGCCCACCGCCAGGAACAGGAACTGCGCTGGAAGGAAGAGGACCGTGCCGTACGGCTCGCCGCGAGCGCTCGCAATTCCGCTGGTCTCGACGATCACGCGGAGAGCATGCGACGGCTCGCCGGCCTCTCCTACGTGACCCTTCGCTGTCACGAGGACACCTGGACGTTCATCGCTCGGGCTGCCTTCGGGCAGTGGGAACCGTCGTGGACACAGAGCGAATGGAACTCCTACCGCAACGGTCCGGACAGGACTCGGCTGTACCGGTTCACCATCGATCCCAACCTTCCTGACGGCCGCATCCGCAAGACAACCAGCGGCATGCAGGACGTCTTCGTCTCCGGCCACAACCTGGTCCGCATCCTCGACACCCTGCACACCGCAGCCCGGTCCGACGACCTTCCACACGGGTGCCGCGCAAGGACCCTGTACGAGAAGATCGCGGCGATCGCCGCCGCCGTGGACCGCACCCGGCTCACCGCGCAGTCCACGGGGGTCGTCGTCCCCATCGACGACAGCCTCGGCAAGCGACCGCTACCGGAACTCCCTCGAAACCAGTTCCCAGACCGCGCCGCAGCCCCTCCCGTGCAGGCCCCCGGCCAACGCCCGCAGAGACTCCGGGCTTCGTCCGCCTCCGGGACCCCATCTCGCGTCTCGCCTCGCTAGCGACTCGGGGCTCCTCGCGAAGGGCGGGGCCGACCCTCACACCCGGAATCTGTCGTCACCTGGTGAACTCGACGGTCCGGACGGTGTGGAACAACAAACTGCCGGTGGAGACGGTCATCGCCTCCACCGGTGCCGATTCCCGGACAGCCCTACAGGGGAAAGGCGTCGCGCCGGGAGCCCGAGGCTAAATCAGACCACCGGCGTCTCGTCCCATGACAGGGTTATCCATCTGCCTGTTTGCGGAGCCCGCGGGCCAGCGCGGCGTGGTGGCGCATGACGGGGACCGTGCCGACGTCCACTGACTGCTGGCCGTGGTCCTCGCCGCAGGGGCAGATGCTCCATCCGCTCGTCTCGACCTGGTCAGCCACGGCATCCACCAGCTCGGCCAGTTCGTCCAGTACGCCGGCGGAGATCTCCACCGCCCCGTCGGCGTGGTTCCGCACGAGAGCCGCGCCGATCTCGGTAGCGAGGTCCAGGAGGTGAGCCGCAGCCGCTCCGTCGTCGTTGAGGCCGGCGTACTTGCCGGCCTGCGAGGCGGCCATGACCAGGTGGCCGAGCGACTCGACGGGGGCGCTGACCGTACGGTCGTCGACCCGGACCGGCCTCATGGCGTGCGGGCCGGAGATGCCCTGATCATCCTCGCCGGCCGCCTTCATGATGATCTCGGCAACGCCTTCCGGGGTCACCAGGTGGACGGCTTCCGCGTGGTGCATGCCGACCCGCTCGGCCATCGCCTCGACGAGGTGTGCCGCGACGCCCCGCACCGACGTCGCCTCGACTTCGACTCCGTGCGTGAGCAGTACGGCGCCCGTCTGCGCCACCAGGGTCTTGAACGGGAGAGTGTCCAATGGGTCTGCCACGATCCCAGCCTAGAAGCGGATGTTGGAGTATTTCCACAGAACTGACTCGCTCGCCGGAAAGCCTCGCCGGGCTCTTCGACTGCACAACTCCCGCTCCTCGCGCGCACCCCCGCGCACACACTCTGCGCTGATGCGCTCCCCTTGCGCACCCCTTGGATTTCGCGGCACAGCCGGCGGAACAGCTGAGGCCTCAGCAGCGACCCAGAACAAAAGAAAGCCCAGGTCAGCGGCGTCTGACCCGGGCTTTCACAAGAGCCGCCTTCGGGATTCGAACCCGAGACCTACGCATTACGAGTGCGTTGCTCTGGCCATCTGAGCTAAGGCGGCGCGCCGTCCGCACCTATGGTGCGATCAGCAACGTCGGTAAGTCTACACAGTTTCCGGGGGTGCTCCGTACCGGCCCCGGGAGCAGGGCCCCGGGGCCGACCGCACCGCTATGAGCAGCGCTTTCCGTTCACCGGAGGCGTCCCGCGGAGCAGGTACGTGTCGATCGCGGAGTCGATGCAGGAGCTGCCGCGGCCGTACGCCGTGTGCCCGTCGCCCTCGTACGTGAGCAGGCGCGCCGAGGAGAGCTGGGAGGCCAGGGCGCGAGCCCACCGGTACGGCGTCGCCGGGTCCCGCGTCGTGCCGACCACCACGATCGGCGCGGCCCCCTTCGCCTCGATACGGTGCGCCTCCCCCGTCGCCTTCACCGGCCAGTACGCGCAGTTGAGGGAGGACCAGGCCAGGCCCTCGCCGAAGACGGGCGACGCCTTCTCGAAGGACGGCAGCGCCTTCTCGACCTCCTCCGGGCTGTCGAAGGCCGCCGGGAGGTCGAGGCAGTTCACGGCCGCGTTGGCGAACATCAGGTTGGTGTAGCGCCCGTCCGCGTCCCGCTCGTAGTAGCTGTCGGCGAGGACGAGCAGCCCGGCGCCGTCGTTCTCCTTCATCGCCGAGGTCAGCGCCTCGCGCAGCTGCGCCCACGCCCCCTCGTCGTACATCGCCGCGATCACCCCGGTGGTGGCGAGCGCCTCACCGAGCCGGCGCCCGTCCGCGTCCCCCGTGGGGATCGGATGCGCGTCGAGCTTCTCGAAGAACGCCTTGAGGTTGCGGCCCACCTCGGCCGGCGTCGTCGCCCTCCCGCCCAGCGGGCAGTCCGACTGCTGCACGCAGTCCTTCGCGAAGGACTGGAACGCCGTCTCGAACCCCGCCGTCTGGTCGAGGTTCATCCGGCGCGCGGGCAGCGAGGGGTCCATCGCCCCGTCCAGCACCAGCCGGCCCGCGCGCTCGGGGAAGAGCCCCGCGTACGTCGCCCCGAGGAACGTCCCGTACGACGCCCCCACGTAGTTCAGCTTCGCGTCGCCCAGCGCCGCCCGCACGATGTCCATGTCCCGGGCCGCCTCAACCGTCGACACATGGCGCAGCAGCTTGGCCGAGCGCTCCCCGCAACCCTCGGCGAATTTCTTGTAGGCGTCGACGAGTTCGGTGGTCTCGTGCCCGTCGTCGGGGGTGATGTCCGTCTGGGTGTACGTGTCCATGTCCCGCCCGTCGAGGCACTCCACGGGCTCGCTGCGGGCGACTCCCCGTGGGTCGACCGCGACCATGTCGTAACGGGCCCGGACCTCGGCCGGGTAGCCGATCCCCGCGTACGCCTGGAGGTAGCCGATCGCCGAGCCGCCGGGCCCGCCCGGGTTGACGAGCAGCGACCCCAGGCGCTTCCCTGGCCCGGTGGCCTTCTTGCGGGCCACGGCCAGGCGTACGTCCCCGTCGCCCGGCTTGTCGTAGTCGAGCGGCGCCTTGAGCGTGGCGCACTCGAACCCGGGGACCCCGCAGCTGCGCCAGCGCGCCTTTTGCGCGTAGTACGGCGCGAGGGCGGCCGGTGTCGCCTTCGGCAGGGCGGCCAGCGCCACGTCGGCGGCGGAGGTGGCGGAACTCGTCGAGGCCGCGGAGGAGCAGGCGGAGACGAGAAGGGCGGCTGCCAGAAGGGTGCCGCCGGTGCGGAGGGTACGCCGGGTGTGCATCAGGCGAGCGTAACCGCACGCAGTGGATCAGTTGCCCTCCGTACCCAAAAGGGCTCGTACGGGTGACTCCGCGAAGCCTGGCGCCTTCCCATTGACGCCGTGAGCCCCGGCACCTCGCCGTCCCTCTCGCCGGCGCCGCCCGCCGGGCCCCGCCCTCAGCCCGCTCTGAGCGCCATCGTCATCGCCTCCACCGCCAGCAGCGGCGCCACATTGCGGTCCAGGGCGTCCCGGCAGGCCGCGATCGCCTCGATCCGGCGGAGCGTGGACTCCGGGGAGCCGCCGCGGGCGAGCCGCTCCAGGGCGTCCTCGGCGTCCGCGTTGGACAGGGCGACGCGGGAGCCGAGCTGGAGCGCGAGGACATCGCGGTAGAAGCCGGTCAGGTCGGTCAGGGCGAGGTCGAGGCTGTCGCGCTGCGTACGGGTTCTGCGGCGCTTCTGCTTGTCCTCCAGGTCCTTCATCACGCCCGCGGTGCCGCGCGGCATCCGGCCGCCCTGAGCGGCGCCGAGCGCGGCCTTCAGCTCCTCGGTCTCCTTGCCGTCCATCTCCTCGGCGAGCTGCTTGGCGTCCTCGGCCGCCGCGTCGACGAGTTCCTGCGCGGCCTTGAGACAGCCGCCGATGTCCTCTACGCGCAACGGCAGCTTCAGCACGGCAGCGCGGCGCTCGCGCGCGGCGGGGTCGGTGGCGAGACGACGGGCCCGGTCGACATGACCCTGGGTGGCGCGGGCCGCCGCCATGGCCGCGGCCGGTTCGACGCCCTCCCGGCGGACGAGCAGGTCGGCGACGGCCTCGACGGACGGTGTGCTCAGGTTCAGGTGGCGGCAGCGGGAGCGGATGGTCGGCAGGACGTCCTCGATGGAGGGGGCGCACAGCAGCCACACCGTACGCGGGGCGGGTTCCTCCACGGCCTTCAGGACGGCGTTGGCCGACTTCTCGTTCAGCCGCTCGGCGTCCTCGACGAGGATGACCTGCCAGCGGCCGTTCGCCGGCGAGGTGAACGACTTGCGTACGGTGTCGCGCATGTCGTCGGCGAGGATCTGGGTGCCGACGGCGGCGACCGATGTGATGTCGGCGTGGGTCCCGATCAGCGTCGTATGGCAGCCGTCGCAGAACCCGCATCCCGGGGCGCCGCCGAGTGCCCGGTCCGGGCTGACGCACTGCAGCGCGGCGGCGAAGGCACGGGCCGCCTGGTTCCTCCCGGCCCCCGGCGGGCCCGTGAACAACCAGGCGTGCGTCATCTTCTTCGACGCCTCGGGCGGCGGGGTGTCGGTACCGGCCGCGGTGACGAGGGCGTCGGCGTCCCGAGCGGCAGCCCCGAGCTGCGCACTCACCCTCTCCTGCCCGACCAGGTCGTCCCACACGCTCATGGGTCACGCCCGCCTTTCGTCCCGTACGGCGTTGCGGAATCCATTGTGAGGGGTGGCACTGACAACGGGCCGGGCTGATGGGCACGCCCAGCTGTACCCACTGCTTTTAGGGGCGCGGGGCTGTATCGATCTGCGGCTCCGCCGCGTGGGCGCGACCGGCCACGACGAAACCCGCACCCGACAACCCGGCCCCACAAACCCTCAGCGCCGCCGACCATCCCTGTAGTCGTCGTCATGCGGACCGAGCAACTCATCCGCCAACGACGGCAGATCGTCCAACGGCGTCTCCTCGGCCCAGTCCGGCCGAGCCCTCCGCCGAGGCGCCCCCTGCTCATCGACCTGCGGCAACTCCCGCGTCCGCTCCTCGTCCCGGAAGTACCCTGGCGGCACCCGATCCGCAGCCGGCTCCCCAGGCACACGAGGCAGTACGGCGGTCTCGTCCGCAGCCCCCGCCGGAGGCACCGGCGGCAACACAGCCGTCTCGTCCGCAGCCCCCGCCGGAGGCACCGGCGGCAGCACAGCCGTCTCATCGGCGGAACCCGGCGGCGGCACCGGCAGCTCCGCCGTCACCTCGGAGTCGCTCCCATCGGCCTCACCGGAACCGGACCCGGACCCGGACCCGGCGTCAGCCTCCGCCTCCGCCTCGTCCTTGTCCATCCGCACCCGAGGCAGCACAGCCGTCTCGTCCACCGGCCCCCCGGACGCGTTCGTCGGCGTCACCACCGGCGTCGGTACGGTCGCCGCATCCACCCCGGCCGCCCCCGCGACCGGCGTCTTCGGCCCCGCCTCCGCGGCCGCCGCGGCCTGCTCGGCGAGCCGCCGTGCCTCCTCCGCGCGCAGCAACGCCTCCTCGGCCTTGCGCTGCTTCTCCAGCCGCCGCGCCTCGGCCTCGGCACGCAGCCGCGCCTCCTCCTCGGCACGCTTTCGCCGCGCGTCCTCCTCGGCCTTGCGCCGGGCCTCCGCCTCGGCGCGCGCCTTCTCCTCGGCGAGGAGCCGGGCCTGTTCCTCCTCGGCCCGCTTGCGCGCTTCCTCGGCCCGCTGCCGGGCCTCCTCGGCCTGCCGCTCGGCCTCGCGCCGCTGCGCCTCCTCCAGCTCGCGCCGCTTGCGCTCTTCCTCCTCTGCCTTCAGCCGGGCGAGCTGCTCCTGGCGCTCGCGCTCCAGGCGCTCCTCCTCGGCCTTGCGCGCGGCCTCTTCCTCGGCCTTGCGGCGCGCTTCCTCCTCGGCCTTGCGCCGGGCCTCCTCCTGCTCCCGGATCTCCTGCTCGGACAGCGGCAGCATCTGGTCGAGGCGATGGCGTACGACGGTGGTGACGCCCTCGGGCTCCTGTCCCGCGTCCACGACCAGGTAGCGCCCGGGGTCGGCCGCGGCCAGCGTGAGGAATCCGGAGCGCACGCGCGCGTGGAACTCCGCGGGCTCCGACTCCAGCCGGTCCGGCGCCTCGGTGAACCGCTCGCGGGCGCTCTCGGGCGAGATGTCCAGCAGGACGGTCAAGTGCGGGACGAGTCCGTCGGTGGCCCAGCGGTTGATGCGGGCGATCTCGGTCGGCGACAGGTCGCGCCCGGCGCCCTGGTAGGCCACCGAGGAGTCGATGTACCGGTCGGAGATGACCACCGCGCCGCGCTCCAGCGCGGGCCGCACGACGGTGTCCACGTGCTCCGCGCGGTCCGCCGCGTACAGCAGCGCCTCCGCGCGGTGCGAAAGCCCCGCCGAGGACACGTCCAGCAGGATCGATCGCAGCCGCTTGCCGACCGGCGTCGCGCCCGGCTCGCGGGTCACCACGACCTCGTGGCCCTTGGCCCTGATCCACTCGGCGAGCGCCTCGGCCTGGGTGGACTTCCCGGCGCCGTCGCCGCCCTCCAGGGCGATGAAGAAGCCGTTCGCGGCGGGCAGCGTCTCCGGGTCGTCGCCGCCGAGCAGCGCGTCCCGCAGGTCGTGCCTGAGCGGTACGCCGGAGCGGTCGTCGACCTTGGCCAGCACCAGCGCGGCCACGGGCAGCAGCAGCGCGCCGACCAGCATCAGGGTGAACGCGGCGCCGCCGTGCGCGAAGACGAACCTGCCGTTCTCCAGCCGGTGCGGCCCGATGAGCGCCGCGACCAGGGGGGCGAGAAGCGCGCCGAGCGCCACGCACACCCGGACCACGGCGTGCAGGTGCTCCGTGATGCGTCCGCGGCGCTGGTCCTCGGTCTCCTGGTCGAGCAGGGTGTGCCCGGTGTTGGCGGCCACGCCCGCGCCGATGCCGGCCAGCGCCAGGATCAGCAGGACGGTGGTGACGTCCGGGACGAGCCCGGCGGCCAGCAGGGCGACGCCGGTGAAGGCGATCGCCAGCGCGAGCAGCCGACGGCGCGACAGCGCGGGCAGCACGGCGGGAGCCGTACGGATGCCGACGACGACTCCGCCGGTCAGGCCGAGCACCAGCAGGCCGTAGAGCACAGGGCCACCGCCCAGGTCCTTGGCGTGCAGGACGGCGACGGACACGGCGGCCGCGATCGCCCCGGCGACGGCCGCGCAGGCCGGCACCAGCAGCGGGATCGCGCCGGTACGGCCCTTGTCGACATCGGTGCCCGCCTTGGGCCGGCGCAGCCCCTCCAGCGGTGAACGCGCGCGCGGGGTGCGGGTGTCGGGCAGCTCCAGGAAGACCAGCAGGTTCAGGGAGGCGGCGAACAGACCGGCCGCGACGTACGACCCGAGGGCCGCCTGGTGCTGGCCGAACCAGTCGAGGCCGGTGCCCAGCAGGTTGTTGACGAGGGCCGCGGCGACGAGCACGGCGGCCGCCAGCGGGATCGCCGCGAAGGCGGTGCGCAGCGACAGACGGCGCAGGGCGTCGAGGTGGTCCGGCAGCGGTCGTACGGTCGCGCCCTCCGGCGGCGGGGCCGGCAGCAGGGCGGGGGCCGCGCTCTCGCGGCACACCGTCCAAAAGCGCTCGGCGACTCCGGTCACGAAGGCGGTGACCAGGAGCATCGCCAGGGCGTTGTCCGGCGTCCAGTCGATCCACAGGGGCGCGACGATCAGCAGCGCCGCCCGGACGCCGTCCGCGCCGACCATGGTCCAGCGGCGGTCGAGCGGGCCCTCCTGGGAGGTGAGCGCGGTCAGCGGTCCCAGCAGGACCGCGCCGAAGAGCAGGGTGGCCAGAACGCGCACCCCGAAGACGGTCGCCACCGCGAACGCCACGCCTCGGTAGCCGCCGCCGAACGAGCCCTGGGCGATGGCCGCCTGGAGGGCGAGCACCACCAGCACCAGAAGCGCGAGGGTGTCGCCGACCGAGCCCACGAGATGCGCGCTCCACAGCCGTTTCGGCTGGGGCCTGCGCAGCAGGGCGCTGACGGCGCGCTCGCGGGAGTCCGCGGTCAGGGCGTCGTCGGGGGCCGGGTGAGGGGCCGTTGGCTGCTCGGCACTGGTCATGCTTTCAGCCTATCGGCAGCCACCGACAGCCCGGGCGCCCGTCCTGACGTGCGCACGTCCCGACACCAAAGTGATGCCGGGACGTTCGCTTTGCGAAGCCTGAGTGGAGGAACCGGGCCGAAACTCAGTCCTCCGACGCCGCCTTGGCCGCCGTCGCCTTCTTCGCGGCCGCGGTCGTCTTCTTGGCCGCCGTCTTCTTCGCGGCCGTGGTGGTCTTCGCCGCGGTCTTCTTGGCGGCCGTCGCCTTCTTGGCCGGGGCCTTCTTCGCGGGCGCCTTCTTCGCCGTCTTCTTGGCGGGCGCCTTCGCCCGCTTCTCGGCGAGCAGTTCGAAGCCGCGCTCCGGGGTGATCTCCTCGACGCTGTCGCCGGAGCGCAGCGTCGCGTTGGTCTCCCCGTCGGTCACATACGGTCCGAAACGGCCGTCCTTGACCACGACCGGCTTCCCGCTGACCGGGTCCGCGCCCAGCTCCTTCAGCGGCGGCTTGGCGGCGGCCCGGCCGCGCTGCTTGGGCTGGGAGTAGATCTCCAGCGCCTCTTCGAGGGTGATCGTGAAGAGCTGGTCCTCGGTCTGCAGCGAGCGCGAGTCCGTGCCCTTCTTCAGATACGGCCCGTAGCGGCCGTTCTGCGCGGTGATCTCCTGGCCCTCGGCGTCGGCGCCGACGACGCGCGGCAGCGACATCAGCTTGAGCGCGTCCGCGAGCGTCACCGTGTCCAGGGACATCGACTTGAACAGCGAGGCCGTCCGCGGCTTCACGGCGTTCTTGCCGGTCTTCGGAGTGCCCTCGGGGAGCACCTCGGTGACGTACGGGCCGTAGCGGCCGTCGCGGGCGATGATCTGGTGGCCGGTCTGCGGGTCGGCGCCCAGCTCGAAGTCGCCGCTCGGCTTGGCGAGCAGCTCCTCCGCGAGCTCGACGGACAGCTCGTCCGGGGCCAGGTCCTCGGGCACGTCGGCCCGCTGGTGGTTCTCGGAGTCCTTCTCGCCGCGCTCGATGTACGGGCCGTAGCGGCCGACCCTGAGCACGATGTCGTTGCCCACCGGGAACGAGGACACCTCGCGCGCGTCGATCGCGCCCAGGTCGGTCACCAGCTCCTTGAGGCCGCCGAGGTGGTCCCCGTCGCCGTTGCCCGCGTCGGCCGCGCCGCCCGTGGCGATGGCCTCGCCCTCGCCGAAGTAGAAGCGCCTCAGCCACGGCACGGACTGCGCCTGACCGGCCGCGATGCGGTCGAGGTCGTCCTCCATCCGGGCGGTGAAGTCGTAGTCGACGAGCCGCCCGAAGTGCTTCTCCAGGAGGTTGACCACGGCGAAGGACAGGAAGGACGGCACGAGGGCCGTGCCCTTCTTGAAGACGTAGCCGCGGTCGAGGATGGTGCCGATGATCGAGGCGTACGTCGACGGACGGCCGATCTCTCGCTCTTCGAGCTCCTTGACCAGGCTGGCCTCGGTGTAGCGGGCCGGGGGCTTGGTGGCGTGCCCGTCGACCGTGATCTCCTCGGCGCTCAGGGCGTCGCCCTCGGCGACCTGCGGCAGCCGGCGCTCGCGGTCGTCCAACTCGGCGTTCGGGTCGTCGGCGCCTTCGACGTAGGCCTTGAGGAAGCCGTGGAAGGTGATCGTCTTGCCGGAGGCGCTGAACTCGACGTCCCGGCCGTCGGCGGCGGTGCCACCGATCTTGACCGTGACGCTGTTGCCGGTCGCGTCCTTCATCTGCGAGGCGACCGTGCGCTTCCAGATCAGCTCGTAGAGCTTGAACTGGTCGCCGGTCAGGCCGGTCTCGGCCGGGGTGCGGAAACGATCACCCGACGGGCGGATCGCCTCGTGCGCCTCCTGGGCGTTCTTGACCTTGCCGGCGTACGTCCGCGGGGCCGACGGCAGGTAGTCGGCGCCGTAGAGCTGGGTGACCTGGGCGCGGGCGGCGGTCACGGCGGTGTCGCTGAGGGTCGTGGAGTCCGTACGCATATAGGTGATGAAGCCGTTCTCGTACAGCTTCTGGGCCACCTGCATGGTCGCCTTCGCGCCGAAGCCGAGCTTGCGGCTCGCCTCCTGCTGGAGGGTCGTCGTACGGAAGGGGGCGTACGGCGAGCGGCGGTACGGCTTCGACTCGACCGAGCGGACCGCGAATCGCGTCTGCTCCAGGGCGGCGGCCAGGGCGCGGGCGTTCGCCTCGTCGAGGTGGAGGACCTGCGCGCTCTTGAGTTGTCCCAGGGAGTCGAAGTCGCGGCCCTGCGCGACCCGCCTGCCGTCGACGGTCTGGAGGCGGGCGACCAGCGACGACGGGTCCGACGGATCCCCCGCGCGGCCGGTCGCGAAGGTGCCCGTCAGGTCCCAGTACTCAGCAGAACGAAACGCGATGCGCTCGCGTTCCCGCTCCACCACTAGACGGGTGGCGACCGACTGGACACGGCCCGCCGACAGCCGCGGCATGACCTTCTTCCACAGGACCGGCGAGACCTCATAGCCGTAGAGACGGTCGAGGATGCGGCGGGTCTCCTGGGCGTCGACCAGCTTCTGGTTCAGCTCGCGCGGGTTGGCGACGGCGGCCCGGATCGCGTCCTTGGTGATCTCGTGGAAGACCATCCGCTTGACCGGGACCTTGGGCTTGAGCACCTCCTGGAGGTGCCAGGCGATCGCCTCGCCCTCGCGGTCCTCATCGGTGGCCAGGAAGAGCTCGTCGGAGTCCTTCAGCAGGTCCTTGAGCTTCTTGACCTGCGCCCTCTTGTCGGCGTTGACGACATAGATGGGCTCGAAGTCGCGGTCGACGTCCACGCCGAGCCGGCGGGCCTCTCCGGTGTACTTCTCGGGCACCTCGGCGGCGCCGTTGGGGAGGTCGCGGATGTGCCCGACGCTCGCCTCGACGACGTAACCAGGGCCCAGATAGCCCTTGATCGTCTTCGCCTTGGCTGGCGACTCGACGATGACGAGTCGGCGGCCGCCCTTCGCGGTCTCGCTGGTCGGGGACAACTTCGCTCTTCTCTCCGGTCGACGCTGGGGTCTCCCCAGGCCTTGGTTCCCGGGGTCGGGTCATGCTGACGCTGCGGAGTGTGACGGTACATCCCGCCCCCGTGTCAAACGGGAAAAGCCCGCAACGGCCACTCGAACGGTAACCCGACTACCGCCATTCCTGCCGCCCGGAGTACCCACCGGCCTTTTCGAGACTATCCGGAGGGTGATCCCCCCATTACCGGCCGGACGGCTCGTGAGGAGGCCCTAGAGCTGGGTGAGGCACCACGTTCCGAGGGCCAGCGCGGTCAGCGCGGCGAGGGTCGCGACGGTCGCCGATGCGACGGGGCTCACACCGAGGACGACCGGTTCGCGGTGTCGTACACGGATCGCCGTCCACACCAGCAGACAGCCTCCGAACAGGGCGAACACCACTCCCGCGAAGATCGCCGGTCCGCTCTCCATGACTCCCCGTCCCCCTTCCGCCGCCGCCCGCGCGTGTCCTTCCGGTGGAGACTGGCACCCCCGAGCGGCGCCCAGGCGAATCCCGGGTGAACGGCCGGCCGACGCGGCCGCGGAGCACCCGGATCCGGCGCGGAATCCCCGTCGGAACAAGTCCGCGATCCGACCGGGATTCGCCCTCGGGGCCGGCCCTTGGACCGCCTCGCAGACCGCCCGTCAGACCGCCCCTGGCGCGGGTATCCTCCCGGTCGTCTTCTCGTTGTCGGTCCTGCTCACGGTGCAGACGACCTTGGTGAATCCCTTCTTCCAGTCGTCCTCACCGGCTATCCAGCCGTAGACGACCCGCTCCTGCCCCGGGGCCCAGGTCGACTCGAATTTGTTGCCGCACAGCTTGGTCGCGTTGTCGGTGCCCTTCTTGAAGCTCATTCCGGCCGGGGCCTGGGCGATGCCGATCACCTGATCGGTGTGGGGTTTCGAACACTCGGTGAGCAGTGACTTGTAGCTGTCGTCGGTGTCCTGGTAGATCCAGCAGTCGCCGATGCTCATCTGACCGACCCACAAGTCCGTGCCCTGGTCCCGGAAACGGCCCACCTCGCCGCCTATCGCGGCATGGCGCCCGAGTACGAGACATGCCGTACCGCTGTCGGCCGCCGCGAACCCCTCCTTCGTCGGTACGACGGCGTACCCGGCCGCGTCCGGCAGCGCGTCCACCACCGGCCGGCTCAGGTTCGCGCAGCGTTTCGCGCCCTGGGCCCGCGCGTCGGCGAAGTCGGTGGCGGTGTCGACGGCCACGACCTGGCCGTCCGGGTAGTCGTCCGCGCAGTCCACGACACCGAGGTTCGGCGCGGACCTGAACGGCGTCCCCGACCACACCGCCTGCACGCAGTCGCCGGTCTCCAGGGGGGTGTCCAGCCCCACGACATCGCCGTACGGCAGCACGGGCCCGGTGGGCGCGGGCGTCCCGCTCGACGTGCTCGCGCCGGGCGAGACCTTGGTCGCGGCCTCCTTCTTCCCCCCGTCGTCGCCGGTCAACGACAGGATCCCCCAGGTCCCGCCCGCGATGACGAGCACGATCCCGAGGACGAGCGCGACGATCGCGAGCCGCTTCTTGGCGGCGGACGGCGGGGACGGCATCGGCCCACCGGAACCACCGGGCCCACCTGGCCCGCCCGGACCACCCAAACCACCTGGACCGCTCGAACCACCCGGACCGCCCCGACCGCCGGGTCCGACGGGACTGCCCACGACGGTGGGCGAGTTGGGTCCCGCAGGCCCGCCGTACCCCCCGAACGCCGCCGAGCCGCCACCGCCTCCGTAGGGCGGCGGGACACTCGCGTACGGCCCCGAAGGCGCACCCCCGCCCCCGTAGGCCCCCTGCGGTGTCTGCGGACCTCCGCCGCCGTAGCTCCCCTGCGAGCTCTCGCTCCCGTACGACGGCTGCGCCCCACCGCCCGCGTACGGCCCGCCCTGATACGGCGAACCAGGGCTCTGCGCATAGGGGTTACCCGGTTCCGGCCCGTTCGGCACCGGCGGCGGCCACGCGGCGTACGGCGACGCCCCGGACCCGGCCTGCCCAGGTGTTCCGGGGCCGACCCGCCCAGGTGCTCCGGGGCCGGGCCCGGGCACTCCGGCCCCGGCCGCCCCAGGCGTCGGCGGTCCACCGGCCGAGAACCCGCCGGCGCCCGCCTCTCCGCCTCCGCCACCCGGCGTGGCATCGGCGAATCCGCCCGGCCCGGAGCCGCCACCCCCAGGCACACTGTCGACCGGCCCTCCGCCCCCGAAGCCCCCGACACCCGCTCCCGACCCGCCGGCCCCCGGCATGGCCGAACCCCCCGTACCACCCACCGGAGTGTGCGGCGCCCCCGGAGTCGACGGCACCCCAGGTGTGGGCACGCCAGGCGTCTGCGGAGTACCAGGCGTCCCCGGCGTAACCCGACCACCCCAACCGCCAGGCGGATCCGCACCCGCTCCCCCAGCCCCCGCCCCCCATCCCGGCGCGCCGGCCACCCCCCACGTCACCCGCTCCAGCCCCCGCTTCACCGCCTCCGGCGAAAACCTCCGCACCGGGTCCTTGACCAGCAACCCCAGCAGCACCGGAGCGAGTTCGCCGGCGCGGACGGGCGGGGTCGGGTCCTCGCCCAGCAGAGCCGTCAGCGTGGCGTACTCGCCGTGTCGGTCGAAGGGGCCGCGGCCCTCGACGGCCGAGTAGAGCGTGGCGCCGAGCGAGAACAGGTCCGCGGCGGGCGTGGGCGGCTCGCCCCGCGCGCGCTCCGGCGCGAGGTACCCCGGCGTGCCGAGGATCCCCGCCGTGGCCGTCAACCGCGGCTCACGGGACTCGGGTTGGAGCGCGATGCCGTAGTCGGTGAGCAGCACGCGCGCGTAGGGGTCGCCCGAAGCGTCCGGCGCCAGAAGGATGTTGGCCGGTTTCACATCCCTGTGGAGGATGCCGATGCGGTGCCCGGCGGTCAGCGCGTCGAGCACGGCGAGGCCGATCCGGGCCACCTGTGCGGGCGGCAGCGGCCCGGAGCGCCGTACGACCGCCTGGAGGTCCACCGCGTCCGGCACGTACTCCATGACGATCCAGGGCAGCCCCTCGTGCACCACCACGTCGTGCACGGTCGCCACATGCGGATGCCCCCGCAGCCGCGCCGCGTGCCGGGCCTCGCTGCGGGCCCGCGCGATCCGCTGGGCGGGCTCGTCGGCGTCCATCGGCCCGTCCGGAAGCGCGATCTCCTTCATCGCGACCTCGCAGGCCAGTTCGTCGTCGTGAGCCAGCCAGACGCGGCCCATGCCGCCCGCGCCGAGCGTCCGCAGCAGGCGGTACCGCCCGCCCACGACCCTGCCCTCACCCTGATCCGGCGTCTCCCCCGCCATCACGCCTCCCCCCGAACGGGACGGCGCGCCTCCCCCGAGAACGCGCGTAGTTCGTCCCTAGAAGGTAGCTTCGCACGCCCCACTGACAGGAGACCTTTTCGGGGTCAATCGGGCCAGACCAGGCACAGAGGTGTCACGCGGGCGCACCTGCCCCAGGAGGCACGATCACGCCGGCTCCAGGAACCCCTGTTCCACCAGCAGCCGGATCTGCGCGGGCGTGCGGTCGCGCAGCAGTACCGGGTCCTCGCCGACGAGTTGCGCGATGGCGTCCAGGATCCGCCCGGCGCTCAGCGAGCCGTCGCACACACCGGCGAAGCCCGCGCCGACCGTGTCCACCTTGGTGGCCCGGCGCATCCCGCGGTTCTGGCGCAGCACCACGTGCTCGGGGTCCTCGGCGCCGGGCAGCCCGACCTGCTCCTGGACGATCTCGGAGGCCAGCCTGAAGTGGGTCTCCAGCAGGGCCGCGTCGTCGTGCCGGCGCAGGAAGTCCAGGCGCTCGAAATGCGCGCGCACGGTGTCGCCGAGCGGCTGCTCGACCGGGTGCGGCCACTCCTCCACGGTGACCGAGGGCTCGGCGGCCCCCGTCCTGCGCAGGGTGATCCAGCCGAAGCCCACGGCCTTCACCTTGCGCGCCTCGAACTCGTCCAGCCAGGCGTCGTAGAGCGCCTGGTACTCGACCGGGTCGCCCCGGTGGTCACCGGCGTCGCGCAGCCACAGCTCGGCGTACTGCGTGATGTCCTGCACCTCGCGCTGGACGATCCACGCGTCGCAGCCGCGCGGCACCCACGACCTGAGCCGGTCCTGCCAGTCCTCCCCCTCCACGTGCTGCCAGTTGGCGAGGAACTGCGCGAACCCGCCCTCGTTCAGCCGTTCCCCCGCTCCCTGAACGAGCGAGCGGCACAGATCGTCCCCGCCCATCCCGCCGTCCCGGTACGTCAGCCGCGCACCGGGCGAGATCACGAAGGGCGGGTTGGAGACGATCAGGTCGTAGGTCTCGTCGTCGCGGACCGGCTCGAAGAGCGAGCCCTCGCGCAGGTCGGCCGCCGGGGCGCCGGAGAGCGCGAGGGTGAGCGCGGTGATGTGCAGCGCGCGCGGGTTGAGATCGGTCGCCGTCACGCGCGTGGCGTGCTGCACGGCGTGCAGGGCCTGGATGCCGGACCCGGCGCCGAGGTCGAGGGCGGCGGGGACGGCCGTACGCACGGTGATGCCCGCGAGGGTCGTGGAGGCGCCGCCGACGCCGAGGACGACGCCCTCCTCGCGGCTGCCGATGCCGCCCGCCCCGCCGACGGCGCAGCCCAGGTCGGACACGATGTACCAGTCCTCGCCGTCGGGCCCACCGTAGGGCCGTACGTCGACGGTCGCGGCGACCTCTTCAGAGCCCACCCGCACCAGCCAGCCGCTCTCCAGAGCCGCCTCCACCGAGCACATCTTCCTCAGCGCGATGATGCGGAAGTTCAAGGACGCCGGGACGCTCAC